>NZ_LZHC01000063.1:0-839 GCF_001690535.1 Gilliamella sp. Bif1-4
ACACCTGCTGTCATTCCCAATCCCATCGCTGGGTTACCTTCAAATCCAACAGTTTCAATTAACCATGCCGCAACTTGGTTTGCGCATAATACTGGATTGGCTGAACAAGCAACAACTGCTGGCTCTACTATTGGTGCAGCAATAACTGCACCGATCGCAATAACCTGTGGTGTACCATATTCTATTATAGTTTCATTATAACTATCTATTCCTTCCTTGATGATTTTATCTTCACAATCTTTATTTCCGTCACATTGTGATTTAGCAGCATTTACAATCGCTTGACCAAAATAATTATTCTCAACCGCATTTTTCCCCGCAGCAACCCCTGTATTGATATCTTGGATATCACCACCGGCAGCGGCTATCGCAAGGCCTGTCGCTAGTTGTGATAGGGCGCTGATTTGTTGCCTTTCTTCTTGGCTTAGGTCTTTGATGTCTTTATCAGGGTAAAGTATGCCCGCAATCACTTCAGCACCGCGTTCACTTGCAGCAGCACCCAAGCCACCCACTAGTGCAGAGTTGCCTTGTAGCTCGGCTACCACCGCACCGAGTATCGCATGGTTGACGGTGTTGGCAACGGTGCTTCCTTCGGTCTGTTGTTTGATAATAGTCGCAATTTTTGGCGCGAGTGCCCCTGCGGCTGCCCCTGTCATGTCGCCACTGATTAAGCCGTTGATGATACTAACCGCCATGTCAATGCCTTGACGGGTGTCACTGCCCATCGCTGACATGCCTTGGTTCATCGATTCTTTGTAGGCGTCTTCGTAGATTTTTTGTTGCTGCTTGTCGGTTAACACGATGCCTTTGTCTGCGGCTTTTTCTTGTTCTTTTTCTAC
>NZ_LZHC01000064.1:0-4035 GCF_001690535.1 Gilliamella sp. Bif1-4
CATGGCCCTTACGACCAGGGCTACACACGTGCTACAATGGCGTATACAAAGGGAGGCGACCTCGCGAGAGTAAGCGGACCTCACAAAGTACGTCTAAGTCCGGATTGGAGTCTGCAACTCGACTCCATGAAGTCGGAATCGCTAGTAATCGTGAATCAGAATGTCACGGTGAATACGTTCCCGGGCCTTGTACACACCGCCCGTCACACCATGGGAGTGGGTTGCACCAGAAGTAGATAGCTTAACCTTCGGGAGGGCGTTTACCACGGTGTGGTTCATGACTGGGGTGAAGTCGTAACAAGGTAACCGTAGGGGAACCTGCGGTTGGATCACCTCCTTACGAAGTGCTTGTAAGTGTTCACACAGATTGTTTGTTTAGAAGAAAGAGTCACTTTATTGGGTCTGTAGCTCAGGTGGTTAGAGCGCACCCCTGATAAGGGTGAGGTCGGTGGTTCAAGTCCACTCAGACCCACCAATTCAACATAAGTTTTGCTGGTTTTGGCTTTAACGGGTTGAAGAAGTGAACACAATGGGGCTATAGCTCAGCTGGGAGAGCGCCTGCCTTGCACGCAGGAGGCCAGCGGTTCGATCCCGCTTAGCTCCACCATTAAAGAAGTCTCTTTTAAAATAAATTATGTTTGTATTTACTTGATTTAGTGGTTTAAGTGAATAGAAAGATAAAGCTCTTTAACAATTAGGAACAAGCTGAAAGAAACGAGTTCTCGTTTTTATGAAAAGCTTTTTATTATAGATTGAGTTGAGGTTTGTTGAACTTCAATTGAATAATCTAAACAAAAAGAGAATAAGTAAGAAAGAGAAGAAAGCGTAATTTAAACTAAGACAACTGTGAGTTGTAAGGTTAAGAAATTAAGCGTACACGGTGGATGCCTAGGCAATCAGAGGCGAAGAAGGACGTGTTAATCTGCGAAAAGCGACGGTAAGCTGATAAAAAGCGTAATAGCCGTCGATGTCCGAATGGGGAAACCCAGTGTGGGTAACCACACTATCATCTAATGAATTCATAGTTAGATGAGGCGAACCGGGAGAACTGAAACATCTAAGTACCCCGAGGAAAAGAAATCAACCGAGATTCCCTGAGTAGCGGCGAGCGAAAGGGGAGCAGCCCAAGCGGGTAGCATAAAGTATTAGTGGAAGCGTTTGGAAAGTCGCACGATAGAGGGTGAAAGTCCCGTACACGAAGGTACGTTATGTGGAAGCTTATAGAGTAGGGCGGGACACGTGATATCCTGTCTGAAGAAGGGGGGACCATCCTCCAAGGCTAAATACTCCTGATTGACCGATAGTGAACCAGTACCGTGAGGGAAAGGCGAAAAGAACCCCGGGAGGGGAGTGAAATAGACCCTGAAACCGTGTACGTACAATCAGTGGGAGCTGTTACCGTTGGGTAATAGTGACTGCGTACCTTTTGTATAATGGGTCAGCGACTTATATTCTGTAGCAAGGTTAACCGAATAGGGGAGCCGAAGGGAAACCGAGTATTAACTGTGCGTTAAGTTGCAGGGTATAGACCCGAAACCCGGTGATCTAGCCATGGGCAGGTTGAAGGTTGGTTAACACTAACTGGAGGACCGAACCGACTAATGTTGAAAAATTAGCGGATGACCTGTGGCTGGGGGTGAAAGGCCAATCAAACCGGGAGATAGCTGGTTCTCCCCGAAAGCTATTTAGGTAGCGCCTCATGAGTGACTGTTGGGGGTAGAGCACTGTTTCGGCTAGGGGGCCATCCCGGCTTACCAACCCGATGCAAACTCCGAATACTGACAAGTTGAATCATGGGAGACACACGGCGGGTGCTAACGTTCGTCGTGAAGAGGGAAACAACCCAGACCGCCAGCTAAGGTCCCAAAGTCATAGTTAAGTGGGAAACGAAGTGGGAAGGCTTAGACAGCTAGGATGTTGGCTTAGAAGCAGCCATCATTTAAAGAAAGCGTAATAGCTCACTAGTCGAGTCGGCCTGCGCGGAAGATGTAACGGGGCTAAAACTATGCACCGAAGCTGCGGCAGTGCACGCAAGTGTATTGGGTAGGGGAGCGTTCTGTAAGCCGTAGAAGGTGTGTTGTGAGGCATGCTGGAGGTATCAGAAGTGCGAATGCTGACATAAGTAACGATAAAGCGGGTGAAAAGCCCGCTCGCCGGAAGACCAAGGGTTCCTGTCCAACGTTAATCGGGGCAGGGTGAGTCGACCCCTAAGGAGAGGCCGAAGGGCGTATCTGATGGGAAACGGGTTAATATTCCCGTACTGGCTATAACTGCGATGGGGTGACGAAGAAGGCTAGGTTTACCACCTATTGGATGGTGGGTTAAGCGTGTAGGGGTGTGATTAGGCAAATCCGGTCACTAAAACTCTGAGGCGTGATGACGAGCTGCTAAGGCAGTGAAGTAATTGATGCCCTGCTTCCAGGAAAATCCTCTAAGCTTCAGGTTATAGGTAATCGTACCCGAAACCGACACAGGTGGTCAGGTAGAGAATACTCAGGCGCTTGAGAGAACTCGGGTGAAGGAACTAGGCAAAATGGTGCCGTAACTTCGGGAGAAGGCACGCTGATATGTAATTGAAATCCCGTGCGGACGTAGGTGAAATCAGTCGAAGATACCAGCTGGCTGCAACTGTTTAATAAAAACACAGCACTGTGCAAACACGAAAGTGGACGTATACGGTGTGACGCCTGCCCGGTGCTGGAAGGTTAATTGATGGGGTTATGCGCATGCAGAAGCTCCTGATCGAAGCCCCAGTAAACGGCGGCCGTAACTATAACGGTCCTAAGGTAGCGAAATTCCTTGTCGGGTAAGTTCCGACCTGCACGAATGGCGTAATGATGGCCAGGCTGTCTCCACCCGAGACTCAGTGAAATTGAAATTGCCGTGAAGATGCGGTGTACCCGTGGCAAGACGGAAAGACCCCGTGAACCTTTACTATAGCTTGACAGTGAACATTGAGCCTTAATGTGTAGGATAGGTGGGAGGCAAAGAAGCACGCACGCCAGTGTGTGTGGAGTCGACCTTGAAATACCACCCTTTAATGTTTGATGTTCTAACCTATACTTCTGAATCGAGGTAAGGGACACTGTCTGGTGGGTAGTTTGACTGGGGCGGTCTCCTCCCAAAGAGTAACGGAGGAGCACGAAGGTTAGCTAATCCTGGTCGGACATCAGGAGGTTAGTGCAATGGCAAAAGCTAGCTTGACTGCGAGAGTGACGGCTCGAGCAGGTACGAAAGTAGGTCATAGTGATCCGGTGGTTCTGAATGGAAGGGCCATCGCTCAACGGATAAAAGGTACTCCGGGGATAACAGGCTGATACCGCCCAAGAGTTCATATCGACGGCGGTGTTTGGCACCTCGATGTCGGCTCATCACATCCTGGGGCTGAAGTAGGTCCCAAGGGTACGGCTGTTCGCCGTTTAAAGTGGTACGCGAGCTGGGTTTAGAACGTCGTGAGACAGTTCGGTCCCTATCTGCCATGGGCGTAGGAAAATTGAGAGGGTTTGCTTCTAGTACGAGAGGACCGAAGTGAACGCACCGCTGGTGTTCGGGTTGTGATGCCAATTGCATTGCCCGGTAGCTACGTGCGGAATAGATAAGTGCTGAAAGCATCTAAGCACGAAACTAGCCTTGAGATGAGTTTTCCCTGAAGAGATTCAGTAAGGTCCGTTTGAGACTAAGACGTAGATAGGTCAGGTGTGTAAGTGTAGTGATACATTGAGCTAACTGATACTAATGAACCGAGAGTCTTAACCTTACAACTCGGAGTTGTTTTGGGTTACGCAGAAGTTATTCCTAGATGAGAAAATCATCGAAAAGAGAATAGAGATTGAAAAAACAGTTTGTTCCGAATTGAGTGATTGTTGTTGATATGAGATAATGGACAGCAATTAAGAAAGAGAGAACAGAATATGTCTGGCGGTAATAGCGCGGTGGTCCCACCTGACCCCATGCCGAACTCAGAAGTGAAACGCCGTAGTGCCGATGGTAGTGTGGGTATTACCCATGTGAGAGTAGGGTGCCGCCAGACTTTTA
>NZ_LZHC01000065.1:0-53128 GCF_001690535.1 Gilliamella sp. Bif1-4
GCAATGGCAAAAGCTAGCTTGACTGCGAGAGTGACGGCTCGAGCAGGTACGAAAGTAGGTCATAGTGATCCGGTGGTTCTGAATGGAAGGGCCATCGCTCAACGGATAAAAGGTACTCCGGGGATAACAGGCTGATACCGCCCAAGAGTTCATATCGACGGCGGTGTTTGGCACCTCGATGTCGGCTCATCACATCCTGGGGCTGAAGTAGGTCCCAAGGGTACGGCTGTTCGCCGTTTAAAGTGGTACGCGAGCTGGGTTTAGAACGTCGTGAGACAGTTCGGTCCCTATCTGCCATGGGCGTAGGAAAATTGAGAGGGTTTGCTTCTAGTACGAGAGGACCGAAGTGAACGCACCGCTGGTGTTCGGGTTGTGATGCCAATTGCATTGCCCGGTAGCTACGTGCGGAATAGATAAGTGCTGAAAGCATCTAAGCACGAAACTAGCCTCGAGATGAGTTTTCCCTGAAGAGATTCAGTAAGGTCCGTTTGAGACTAAGACGTAGATAGGTCAGGTGTGTAAGTGTAGTGATACATTGAGCTAACTGATACTAATGAACCGAGAGTCTTAACCTTACAACTCGGAGTTGTTTTGGGTTACGCAGAAGTTATTCCTAGATGAGAAAATCATCGAAAAGAGAATAGAGATTGAAAAAACAGTTTGTTCCGAATTGAGTGATTGTTGTTGATATGAGATAATGGACAGCAATTAAGAAAGAGAGAACAGAATATGTCTGGCGGTAATAGCGCGGTGGTCCCACCTGACCCCATGCCGAACTCAGAAGTGAAACGCCGTAGTGCCGATGGTAGTGTGGGTATTACCCATGTGAGAGTAGGGTGCCGCCAGACTTTTATATATAGAGCCCAGCAGTAATGCTGGGCTTTTTGCTTTCTACAGAAAATTATTTGCAGTGTATTTCTAGTTTATCCGATGTTTATTATACGTTTTAACAAATAAAATATTTTATAAAAATAACCACAGCCCTATTTTTTAGACTTATAACGTTGAATAGAGCTTGAGAGGTTTTGTTCTTCTATCCATGCTAATTTTTCAGCATAATTTTTTTCAGTACCACGAGTTGTTGGGTGGTAATATTTTGTATTAGCCATTTCTGGTGGAAAGTAATTTTCACCTGCTGCCAAAGCGTTGGGTTCATTGTGGGCGTAACGATACTCAGCTCCATAACCTAATTTTTTCATTAAGCTTGTTGGAGCGTTGCGTAAATGCTCAGGAACATCGTAATCAGGTTTTGATTCAGCATCGGTTATTGCTTGTTTAAATGCAAGGTAAACCGCATTACTTTTTGGCGCACAAGCAAGATAGATGATTGCTTGTGCAATTGCACGTTCACCTTCAGCAGGACCAACTCTTGTAAAGCAGTCCCATGCAGCAAGCGCTACTTGCATAGCTCTAGGATCGGCATTACCAACATCTTCCGAGGCAATGGCTAATAATCGACGTGCAACATAAAGTGGATCCCCCCCAGCTGAGATAATTCTTGCATACCAATAAAGAGCGGCATCAGGTGCGGAACCGCGTATTGATTTGTGTACCGCGGAAATTAAATCATAAAAACGATCGCCTTGATTATCGAATCTAGCGCTACGTTCTCCCATAACTTCTTTGAGTAAATCAGGTGTAAGTTCATGCCCATCTGACATGTCAATTAATAGTTCAAGAGTATTGAGTGCTCGCCTTGCATCGCCACCGACGAATTCTGCAATTTGTTTTTTCGTTTCTTCAGGTAGATTGATGTTTTTATTACCATAACCACGGTTAGGATCGTCCATTGCCTGCTGTAAAATTTGCTCAATGTCATGGTTGGTTAGTGATTTGAGCAAATAAACTCTTGCACGAGATAATAACGCAGAATTTAATTCAAATGATGGATTTTCAGTTGTTGCTCCAATAAACGTAACAGTACCACTTTCGACATAAGGCAAAAACGCATCTTGTTGACTTTTATTAAAACGATGAACTTCGTCAACAAATAATATAGTGCGGATCCCAGCTTGCTGATTAATTTTAGATCGTTCAATTGCTTCACGAATATCTTTTATGCCAGATGTAACGGCAGAAACTCGTTCAACTTTAGCATTAGCATGATGAGCAATAATTTCAGCTAAAGTTGTTTTGCCCGTGCCTGGCGGCCCCCAAAGGATCATTGAGTGTAAATTCCCTGTTTCAATCGCTTTGGGCAGTGGTTTATCTTTACCTAATAGATGAGATTGACCTATATATTCAGTTAGATTACGTGGGCGCATTCTAGCTGCTAATGGTTTAAATTCATCAGTAGTAAATTCAAAAGACATACTCGGCATGGCAGGTATTTATCCGCATTTATAAATAAAATCTATTATATACTTGTTGTTCACTAAGTGAAAAAAGAAAAGAAAATATCTTTCCCCAGTAGAATAAAAACGGTAATATTTCGATCTTATATAGTAATCAAAATATATTTAACATATTTTTATAGAATAAATACATAAGGATTAGTTATGAAAAAGTTTTTACTTTTAATTGGAGCATTAGTTAGTTTATCAGTATGGGCTAGCGATAAAGAAGTATTACAACAACGTTTAGATAAAATTGACGGATTTTATGCAAGGTTTTCGCAAGATGTGAAAACGGCCGATAATCAACAAGTACAAGAAGGTAAAGGCGACTTATGGGTTAGTAGACCTTACTATTTTAATTGGACGATGAATGAACCAGATGAAACCTCAATTATTTCTGATGGAAAGAATATGTGGGTATACACACCAGCAGTTCAACAAGTTAGTGTAATGGACTTGAAAAAAGCGATTGATAACCGATTAATGCTACTGATAACTGACAGTCATAACCCCATTTGGAATGTTTATAATGTGACTCGAAAACAAGATTCGTTTACCTTAAAACCAACAGATGGTTCTAATCAAGACTTTGTTATTTCGGTATTAGCTACAGGTATGATTTCTAACTTTACTATTATAGAAGAAGATGGTCAACGTAGTTTTTATGACTTGTCTCGACAAACACTAGGTAAAGTCGCATTAGACAAATTTAAATTTATCCCGCCAGCCGGCGTAACTGTTGATGATCAACGTTAGCGTATTGTAGATTTAGAGTGTACTAAAAAAGATAGTGCTAGCAAATCTAATTGAACCAAAAATTGAATCTGTACCCACTGCTAGCGTTATGTTTTACGGAGTGAATCAAAACATTACCGATTTGCGTTTTTCATAATACGTGCTTTATCAACTTGCCATTGGCGTTCTTTAATATCTGTACGTTTATCGTATTCTTTTTTACCTTTGGCAACACCAATTTTTATTTTTGCCCATGCGTTTTTCCAATATAACGAAAGGGCAACAACCGTATAGCCTTGGCGGTTGATCTGACCAAATAATGAGTTAAGCTCACGCTCATTTAGCAGTAACTTACGATTGCGCATCGGTTCACAAATAACATGCGTTGAAGCAACATTTAACGGTGTAATAGTTGCACCAAATAACCATGCTTCACCATCTTTAAGTAAAACATAGCTATCACTAATATTTGCTTTACCTGCACGGAGTGATTTTACTTCCCAACCTTGTAGGGATAATCCCGCCTCAATTTCCTCTTCAATAAAGTACTCATGACGTGCGCGTTTATTTAATGCAATAGTTGCCGATCCCGGCTTGTGTGATTTTTTCTTAGTCATAATGTGCGTTATTATAGAGTTACATGATACTATATGCTACTAATTTTCACTTTTTATTTTATTATTATGGCGCATGTTTTTCACGAAGTTATTGAGCCCTACTCAATTGAGCAAATGTTTGCTTTAGTTAATGATATAGAAAAATATCCAGAATTTATTCCCGATTGTATCGCATCCGGTATTATTAGAAAACAAGATAATATTATGACTGCCTTTATTAAGGTTGAGAAGTTCGGTTTTAAAAAATCTTTTACCACATTAAATAGAGTTAATGAACCTAACTCAATTGATATAACTCTTTTAGAAGGTCCATTTAAACAATTATCGGGTCGGTGGCAATTTGTTACAATTACTGAAAACCAAAGTAAAGTTAGTTTCAATTTAGATTTTGAGTTCAAAAATAAATTATTAGATATGACTTTTACCCCTGTATTTAAAGAAATCATGACCAGTATGGTTAATGCGTTTTCAAAAAGAGCAAGGCAGATTTATTAAAATGATCAATATCCAAGTTGTTTATGCTTTACCGAATAATCCAACAGTAATTAATTGTAATGTTGATGAGCAAACGAATGTCTTGCAAGCAATTATAAAATCCAATATCTTATCGTTATGTCAGATTAAACTAGATGAACATTTAATTGGCATCTATGGAAAACGTTGTGATCTTAATGAGTTGGTTAAAAATGGCGATCGTATTGAAATATATCGACCTTTAATCAATGATCCTAAAGAAATAAGACGAAGAAAAGCTGCACAAAAAAATTATGGGTAAAGGCAAAGGATATTAAATGCATAATCTATTAATTGAAAAGATTGAAACTTTATGCAAAAAACGTGGTATTAAACTGACAACGCAACGTCGAACAGTTTTAGATATTATGTTAACGGCAAATAAAGCAATGAGTGCATATGATCTTTTAGATCTTCTCAAAGTAAGCGAACCACAAGCTAAACCTCCAACAATTTATCGTGCACTTGAATTCTTACTTGAACAAGGTTTTATCCATAAAGTAGAATCTTCTAATAGCTATATTATTTGTCCACATTTTCAAGACCCTGAACATATTTCAATTTTATTTATTTGCGATAAATGTCAACAAATCATTGAAAAGCATTCACAAGATATTGAACATCAATTTAAACAGTTAGCACAACAAAGTGATTTTTTAATCAAACATAGTGTGCTTGAAATACACGGATTTTGCCAGCAGTGTCAACCTTAATTGTTGTTCTTTGGTTAATTAATATTACCTGCGATACTGTTGGGCAAATTGCATTTAAGTATGCCGCAATTACTTCAAAAAATAAGCAAGGTTTACGTTATTGGCAAAAATTATTTAGTAATTTTTGGCTTTGGTTGGGGTTTTGTGCATATTTTATTGGCTTTATTTTTTGGCTAGCGTTTTTAAGTAAAGTGCCTTTATCGCAAGGTATTTTACTCGGATCATTTAATATCATTACTGTTATGTTAGCTGGGCGTGTTTTATTTCAAGAGCACCTTACTTTATTCCGTATCATTGGTATATTTTTTATTACTACTGGCGTAGTTTTAGTGGGGCTTACGTAATGAAAAAATTGTATATTATTGGATTTATTTTACTATTATTTTTTGACACTTTTGGGCAAACAAGCTTTAAATTAACTGCAATATCAGCTATGCCATTTGAAATAAGTATTGATTGGTTAATTCGTATTTTTTCTTATGGTTGGGCTTATTTAGTCATACTTGGCTATACAGGGGCATTTGTCACTTGGATGGTATTATTAAAAAAAGCCCCAGTGGGTCCAGCTTTTGCCGCTTCTCATTTACAGGTGGTTACAGTAATGTTGGTTTCGGTTATTGTTTTTGATGAGCAAATTACATTGACACGCATACTTGGTGGATTATCTATCATTATAGGTATTGTTTTTTTGGCTCTAGCAGAGCAAAAATTACAGCATAAATCCTAAAGTTGCCTATTTTATACTGAAACATAGTGTTTCCTGAAACTTTTTAACAAAGAATTAATACTTCTAATTTACTGAATTTAGCAATTAGCCAGTTTGAGTTTATCTTATTTAGTAGAAATAATATGCCCTAATGAGCATATTGATTTCCAACCTTACAACTATTAATTTAAAATATTATTAGCTGTAATGGATTATTTTAATAAAAATTCTTTTGGGATTGTTTAAATACGGTCACGCTCAAGGATAACAATGTGAGCTTCTCGATTCCAGAATAAGAACAAGCGGCGTATTTCTCTTTCCATAGTTACTACGCGCCAGCCAGCTTCAGCATTTCTATTTAACAACTCGGTAAATCTAACAGGATTAACATTAGCTGCTCCAAAAAGAAATGAAGAAAAAGCGTTTTCTTGATAAATAACTACCTTATATTCTTTCATAAAAAATTAAAACTCCAATAATTTATTTAAATTAACATTGAAAATTTGTAATATCATATACTGTTAAGAGTTTAGTATCTAGCGTATAACAATTTTGTTTTAGTCTAAAAAATAGGTATGTTCAATCTATTTTTTAAATTGTTAACCATTTTAATATAGCCTTATTTTGTTCGACGCTGACTAAGCACGAGGATATTACGACCTGATACAGGTTATTAGACCCTTTATCTACTTTGCTCAAGCACAAGGTACAATTTCTTGGTGTAAAATGGCAAATTGTAGGGAAAGCTAATAATTAAAACTAATACAATTAATGATAAATAATATCCTAATGATTGTTCATCATCGGGATGATGCAGATGATTTTTATAAGAGTTAGGAAGTTGGTTTTTTATTCGTGAAAGGTATAATATCTCTAATACTTATTGATAAGTTCTTTATATAAAGAATATTACAGTTATAATTTGTAAAAAAATTTCAGGAGAGTAGGTGTTTTAGTATAAAACACTATTATTAATTATTGATGAATAAAGAATCTTACTTTCAACGTTTTAGTGGTATAGCTAGGCTTTATGGTGAGTCGGCTTTGCAATGTTTTTCGCAAGCGCATATTTGTGTAATTGGTATCGGTGGTGTAGGTTCTTGGGTTGCTGAATCGCTAGTGCGTAGCGGTATAGGTCAAATTACCTTAATTGATATGGATGATGTTTGTGTAACAAATACAAATCGCCAAATTCATGCTTTAAAATCCAATATTGGCAAACCTAAAACCTCGGTTATGGCTGAACGTATTTTACAAATTAATCCTGAATGTATCGTGAATGAAATTGATGATTTTATTAATGTGGATAATGTTGGCGAATATTTAGGAACAAAGCAATCACCACGTTATCACTATATTATTGAATCAATTGATAGTGTACACGATAAAGCGGCTGTGCTTGCATATTGTAAGCGACAAAAATTGAAAGTCATTACCATTGGTGGAGCTGGTGGGCAAAAAGATCCAACCCAAATTAAAATTGCTGATTTAGCCAAGACAATTCAAGATCCATTGGTAGCGAAGTTACGAGAGAAACTAAAACATAATTATAAATTAAATAAAGATAGTAAAGGTAAATACGGCATTCCTTGTGTGTTTTCGACTGAGCAATTAACGTATCCTTCTAAAAATGGAAAAGTATGTTTAACAAAAAGCGAAGCAGATGGACCAAAAAAAATGGACTGTGAGTCAGGGTTTGGCGCAATTACAACAGTTACAGCTACTTTTGGGTTTGTGGCGGTTAGTTATGTGTTAAATAAATTGTGTAACACATAATTTTAAAAACTAGTCTTTTTTCTTCCATAACAAATTCCATTAATGATAACCACTTTTGAGTAGAAGTGGTTGCCTTTTGTTTTATATCTATTTCTTTTTTACTGATTAAATGCATAAAAAAATTAGTCACTTTTAGCAACATGCTTTTTTTTATTCAATATATTATTGTATAAAGTAAAAATCTGATTTACGATAACGTCAATTTCGTTTTGTCATTATGCTTAAGCATTAAATAGTTTCAAGGAAGACGCCAAACGATCCAGATTTATTTTTTAATTTCAAGGAGAAATCTATGGCAGTAACTAACATGAATGAGTTAAATGAGTTAATGGCTCGAGTCAAAAAAGCACAGGAGACTTATTCAACTTATACTCAAGAACAAGTCGACAAAATCTTTGTAGCCGCTGCGACAGCCGCCGCTGCGGCACGTATTCCACTTGCGCAACAAGCTGTTGCAGAGTCAGGAATGGGAATTGTCGAAGATAAGGTCATAAAAAACCTTTTTGCCGCTGAGTATATTTTAAATAAATATCGTCACGATAAGACTTGTGGAGTCGTTGCTGAAAATGAACCATTCGGTACTATTACTATAGCAGAGCCACTTGGTATTATTTGTGGAATTGTTCCAACAACTAACCCAACTTCAACTGCGATTTTTAAATCATTAATTAGCTTAAAAACTCGCAATGCAATTGTCTTCTCTCCACATCCTCGAGCTAAAAAATCAACTATTGAAGCTGCTCAAATTGTATTAGATGCCGCAATTAAAGCTGGCGCACCAAAAGATATTATTGGTTGGATTGATGAGCCATCTATCGAATTATCAAATGGATTAATGCACCACGATGATGTGTCTGCTATTTTAGCAACCGGTGGACCAGGCATGGTAAAAGCTGCTTATAGTTCAGGTAAACCTGCGTTAGGTGTTGGTGCAGGTAATACACCGGTTGTTATAGATGAAACAGCTGATTTGAAACGTGCTGTTGCCTCAGTACTTATGTCTAAGACATTTGATAACGGGATGATCTGTGCATCAGAACAAGCAATTGTTGTTGTTGATTCTGTTTATGATGAAGTACGTCGTTTATTAACTCAATATGGTGCATATGTCTTAAATGCTAAAGAAACTAAAGCAGTACAAGGTATTATTTTAAACGACAAAGGCGCCTTAAATGCCAATATTGTTGGTCAGCCAGCAACTAAAATTGCTGAAATGGCTGGTCTTAAAGTTCCAGCTGGTTCGAAAGTACTTGTTGGCGAAGTAAGTAAAGTTGATTTATCTGAACCGTTTGCCCACGAAAAACTTTCTCCAACGCTTGCTATGTTCAAGGCTAAAGATTTCTCTGAAGCTGTTGATAAAGCAGAAAAATTGGTTGAAATGGGTGGAATGGGGCACACTTCAGTCCTTTATACTGATCAAGATAGCAATCGTGAACGTATTGCTTATTTTGGTAGTAAAATGAAAACTTGCCGTATTTTAATAAATCAACCAGCGGCTCATGGTGGTATTGGTGATTTATATAATTTTGATTTAGCGCCATCTTTAACATTAGGATGTGGCTCTTGGGGGGGGAACTCGGTATCTGAAAATGTTGGACCGAAGCACTTAATCAATAAGAAAACAATCGCTAAGAGAGCAGAAAATATGTTATGGCACAAACTACCAAGTTCTATCTATTTTAAACGTGGCTCACTACCAGTAGCTTTAAGTGAAGTGGTTGAGCAAGGTGCAAAACGTGTATTTTTGGTAACAGATAAATTCCTATTTAATAACGGTTACTCAAAACAAATCACTGATCAATTAGAAGCACAAGGTGTTATTTGTGAAACTTTCTTTGATGTTGAAGCAGATCCAACATTAAGTGTCGTGCGTAAGGGTACTGATTCAATGCAAGCATTCCAACCAGATACAATTATTGCGTTAGGTGGTGGTTCACCAATGGATGCTGCAAAAATCATGTGGGTTTTATATGAGCACCCTGAAACTAAATTCGAAGAGCTAGCATTACGTTTTATGGATATTCGTAAACGTGCTTGCCACTTCCCAAATATGGGGCAAAAAGCAAAATTAATTTGTGTAACAACCACATCAGGTACAGGCTCTGAAGTAACTCCATTTGCCGTTGTTACTGATGATGCAACAGGTCAAAAATATCCATTAGCGGATTATGCTATTACGCCTAATATGGCAATAGTTGATGCAAACTTAGTGATGAATATGCCTCGCTCACTTTGTGCTGCTGGAGGCTATGATGCTGTAACGCATGCTTTAGAAGCTTACGTATCAGTTATGGCAAGTGAGTTTTCTGATGGGCAAGCGCTACAAGCGCTAAGCATACTTAAAGCTTATTTACCAGCAAGTTATAGAGAAGGGGCTAAAAATCCTATTGCTCGAGAAAAAGTGCATAGTGCAGCAACGTTAGCAGGTGTTGCTTTTGCTCAAGCATTCCTTGGCGTTTGTCACTCAATAGCTCATAAAATTGGTGCAGCATTCCATATTCCTCATGGTGTTGCTAATGCGATGTTAATTAGTAATGTTGTGCGTTTTAATGCAACCGACAAACCAACTAAACAAGGTACGTTTAGCCAATATGGTTATCCTAAAGCAGTTAGCCGTTATGCCGAAATTGCTGATCATTTAGGTCTAACCGCAGCTACGGATAATGATGAGAAGAAAGTCGAGAAATTAATTGGTTGGTTAGATCAACTTAGAAAAGATCTTGATATTCCATTTTCTATTAAAGAATTTGGTGTCGATGAAAAAACTTTCTTGGCCCAAGTCGATCAGCTTGCAGTTGATGCCTTTGATGACCAATGTACAGGTGCAAACCCTCGTTATCCTCTAATTGCGGAGCTAAAACAGATCCTTCTTGATACTTATTATGGTCGTGCATATCAAGACAAAGGTGATATTAGCGAAGATGTAGCGGTACAAACAGCGGCTAAAGGTACAGGAACAACAAAAAAAATGTAATTAAAAAGAAATAACATAAGTTTATTTTGAACTAAATAAAACCCGAAATAAGCATAAATTTCGGGTTTTTTTATGTTTTTGATTTATTTTTAAGCAAACAAAATAAAATTTGTTTTTTTTGCTTGCAAGGTTAAATGTTCTAGTTCATAATGCGCAGCACTTAGGCCGGCTTAGCTCAGTAGGTAGAGCAACTGACTTGTAATCAGTAGGTCGCCAGTTCGATTCCGGCAGCCGGCACCATTTTCCTAAGTAGACAAATTTATAAAGATTCGGGGTGGGGTTCCCGAGCGGCCAAAGGGAGCAGACTGTAAATCTGCCGTGTCACACTTCGAAGGTTCGAATCCTTCCCCCACCACCATCATCTAATATTAGCAATAGCTAATTGAAGCATTTAGGTAGCCGAGTTTGAACATGCGGGCATCGTATAATGGCTATTACCTCAGCCTTCCAAGCTGATGATGCGGGTTCGATTCCCGCTGCCCGCTCCAATTGCTGATATAGCTCAGTTGGTAGAGCGCACCCTTGGTAAGGGTGAGGTCGGCAGTTCAAATCTGCCTATCAGCACCATTCTTGTTAATCTCCTAAACTTCTAAAAATATCAAATTTGCCTGCTTTATAGCTTGTCACTAGGTAACTTTATCTGTTATCATTCAGAGCTAATTTTAAGTTAGTATTATGTTGATATTAAATATGATACTTGGTTAATGTGGTGATTCACCACCGATTTGTATTACATTTGAGGGACGATAAATGTCTAAAGAAAAATTTGAACGTACAAAACCCCACGTTAACGTTGGTACAATCGGCCACGTTGACCACGGTAAAACAACTTTAACTGCTGCAATTACTTCTGTACTTGCTAAAAAATACGGCGGTCAAGCTCGTGCATTCGATCAAATCGATAACGCACCAGAAGAAAAAGCACGTGGTATCACCATCAACACTTCACACGTTGAATACGATACACCAACTCGTCACTATGCCCACGTAGACTGCCCAGGCCATGCTGACTATGTTAAAAACATGATCACTGGTGCGGCACAAATGGACGGTGCTATCTTAGTAGTCGCAGCAACAGATGGTCCTATGCCACAAACTCGTGAACACATTCTTTTAGGTCGTCAAGTAGGCGTTCCTTACATCATCGTATTCTTAAACAAATGTGATATGGTTGATGATGAAGAGTTATTAGAATTAGTTGAAATGGAAGTACGTGAACTTCTATCTCAATACGACTTCCCAGGTGACGATACACCAGTAATTCGTGGCTCTGCATTACAAGCGTTAAACGGCGTTGCAGAGTGGGAAGACAAAATTGTTGAATTAGCAGAAGCGTTAGACAGCTATATCCCAGAGCCAGAGCGTGACATTGATAAACCATTCTTATTACCAATCGAAGATGTATTCTCAATCTCAGGACGTGGTACAGTAGTAACAGGTCGTGTTGAACGCGGTGTTATCAAAGTTGGTGAAGAAGTTGAAATCGTTGGTATCAAACCAACCACTAAAACAACTTGTACTGGTGTTGAAATGTTCCGTAAATTACTTGACGAAGGTCGTGCAGGTGAAAACGTTGGTGTATTACTACGCGGTACAAAACGTGAAGAAATCGAACGTGGTCAAGTACTTGCAAAACCTGGTTCAATCACTCCACATACTGATTTCGAATCAGAAGTGTATATCTTAAGCAAAGATGAAGGTGGCCGTCATACTCCATTCTTTAAAGGTTACCGTCCACAGTTCTACTTCCGTACAACTGACGTAACTGGTACTATCGAATTACCAGAAGGTGTAGAAATGGTAATGCCTGGAGATAACATCAAAATGACAGTATCATTAATTCACCCAATCGCAATGGCAGAAGGTTTACGTTTTGCGATTCGTGAAGGTGGTCGTACTGTTGGTGCGGGTGTTGTTGCTAGGGTTATTAAATAATCTAAGTGTTAGCCAATAGAAAGGGTATCAATAGATGCCCTTTCTTATCTAGTCTGTTTAGCAAAATGTTTTTGATAAAAGAGCATTTTGGAAAATAGATATTACTATAAATAACATAATTATGGGTTTTATATGCTAGTAAGTAACGAGAGTCAAGATTCAAATACTATTCTAGAAAAATTTAAGTGGTGTTTAGTTTTAGTATTGATTGCGTTTGTTGTTTGGGGAAATTTTTATTTTGCTGAACCAAATGATATATATCAACCTAATACAATCGTTCGGATTATTGCAGTTGTTGTAATTTCGTTATTAACTTTGTTAATTGCGATTACAACAAACATGGGTAAGTCGTTTTTGTTATTTTTACAAGAATCTAGAAAAGAATTAAGAAAAGTTGTATGGCCAACACGTAAAGAAACAGCACAAACAACTTTACTTGTTGCAGCTATTACACTTTTTGTTGGTTTAGCGCTTTGGGGGATGGATGCTGTATTCCGTTTAGTCATCTTTTATTTAACATCAATAGGGCGTTAATATGAGCGAAACACAACAAAAGCGATGGTATGTTATTCAAGCTTATTCTGGGTATGAAGCGAGGGTTGCACAATCATTACGTGAATACATCAAATTACATAATATGGAAGATGCATTTGGTGAAGTTTTAGTGCCCACTGAAGAAGTTGTTGAAATGAAAAGTGGTCAACGTCGTAAAAGTGAACGTAAATTCTTTCCTGGTTATGTGCTAGTTGAAATGATGATGAATGATGCGACTTGGCATTTAGTAAAAAGTGTACCAAGAACAATGGGATTCATTGGTGGTACTTCAGATAGACCAGCGCCTATTAGCCAACGTGAAGTTGATGCTATCATGAATCGTTTACAACAAATAGGCGATAAACCACGCCCTAAAACACTATTTGAACCAGGTGAGCTTGTTCGTGTTAACGAAGGTCCATTTGCTGACTTTAATGGTGTAGTAGAAGAAGTTGATTACGAAAAAAGTCGCTTAAAAGTATCGGTTTCTATTTTTGGACGTTCAACTCCTGTAGAGCTAGATTTTAGTCAAGTTGAAAAGAGCTAATTTTTAATATATATTTTTAGTAAATTAGTAGTATGTTTTAGGAAACCACAAGATTTTATCTTGTGGTTTTTTATATTGATGCTTAATAAATGTAATAACTATTTATGAAAATAATTTAATACTAAACGATCCTCATAATTCTTTTATACTAAAACGTAGTGTTATCTGAAACTTTTTAACAAAATTAATTATTATTAATCCAAATTAAATGCTTCTAGCTGTTGTTGCAATTCTAGCCACTGTAACTCCGTTTCTTCTAATTGATTTTTAAGTTGGCTTTGCTCTAGTAATAAAGCTGTGAGTTCTGTTTTTTTGCTCGCATCATAGATTGCAGGATCTGACAATTGTTCTTCAATTTGCTTTAATTGATTGGTTAATTTATCAAGCATTTGCTCTTCTTTTTGTAACTGTTTTTTTATGGGCTGCATTTGAGCACGTAATTCAGCTTGCTTGCGTTTTTGTTCTTTACGATCCTGAGCTGAAACATTATTGGTATTTTCTTTTTTTATTGACTGAATTTCATCATTGGATTGATTTTCAGTTTTTTGTACTTCTGCTAACCACTTTTGGTAATCATCAAGATCGCCATCAAAAGGTTCCACTTTATGATCATGGACTAAATAGAATTCATCGGTGGTTGAACGTAGTAAATGGCGATCATGCGAAACCACCACTAATGCACCATCAAAATCAATCAATGCCTCAGTCAATGCTTGTCGCATATCTAAGTCTAAATGGTTGGTTGGCTCGTCTAATAAAAGAAGGTTCGGTTTTTGCCAGACAATTAAAGCTAAAACAAGACGTGCTTTTTCACCACCCGAGAAAGTTTTAACTGGCTCGGTAACTTTATCACCTTGAAAATCAAATCCACCTAAATAATTACGCAGTTCTTGTTCTGTATTTTTCGGTTCGGCAAGTTGCGTTAAGTGCCAAAGTGGTGATTCATCAGGGCGTAGATATTCTAATTGATGTTGAGCAAAATAGCCTAATTGAACACCTTTAGCGAGATTAATATGGCCTTCTTTAGGTGCAAGTTCACCAGCTAGCAATTTAATCAGTGTTGATTTACCTGCACCATTGCGTCCTAATAGACCAATACGTGAACCAGGAACTAAATTAAGCTTAATTTTTTCCAGTATAATTTTATCATCATAACCCGCTACGACTTTGTCCATCATTAACAAAGGGCTTGGTAAGAATTCTGATGGTTTAAAATTAAAATGAAATGGATTATCAACATGCGCTGGTGCAATCAGTTCCATTCTTTCTAACATTTTTATACGGCTTTGCGCTTGTTTAGCTTTTGTTGCTTTGGCTCTAAAGCGATCGATATAATTTTGTAAGTGTGCAACTTTGAGTTGTTGGCTTTCATAAAGAGACTGTTGTTGTGCTAACTTTGTAGATCGTTGAATCTCAAATGAGGAATAGTTACCAGTGTATTCAAATAAACTTTTTTGTTCAATATGAATAATTTTATTGACTAAAGGATCTAAAAAATCACGATCGTGAGAAATTAAAATTAAAGTTCCTTGATAGTTGCTTAGCCATTTTTCAAGCCAAATCACAGCATCTAAATCAAGGTGATTGGTTGGTTCATCAAGCAATAATAAATCAGAACGACACATTAACGCTTGTGCCAAATTCAATCGCATTCGCCAACCACCAGAATAAGATTTAACGGGAGACATTAATTGCTCATTACTAAACCCCAATCCATGTAATAATGTCGCAGCTCGTGCACGAATTGTCCATGCATCTATGGTATCAAGCTTTTCATGAATGACCGCAATTTGCTGACCATTATTTTGCTCATTGGCAATATCTAACTGCTTTTCTAATTGACGATATTCACGATCGCCATCAATCGCATATTCAATCGCAGGAATATCCAAGGCTGGTGTTTCTTGATTGACCCAAGCGAGTTGCCAGTGAGATGGAACACTCAATGTGCCTGCATCAGCTTGGATTTCCCCTTTAATTAATGAAAAAAGGGTGGATTTTCCGCAGCCATTTTTACCCACTAATCCCACTTTTTGTTGAGGATTAATGGTTGCTGATGCATTATCTAAAAGCAAGTTAACGCCTCGGCGCACTTGGATTGAATCAAAAATTATCATGATATTTTTGTCTATTATTCAAAGTAAAATAGGTTAATAAAAGATTGTTTTAATCATTCAAAATTAGGAATGTTATAAAACAATCAATTAAATAAAAAAGCCCTTTGTTAAAACGAAAAGGGCTTAAATTTAATTATTCAATAGGACTATTTCTTAATTGCTGATAAAGCGCGACGAATAAAGAGCGTACATATACCAACAAAAACAAAGAGACCTAAAAATTGAGGTAACATACCTAAATCAGCCGAAATTGCAAGCGGTGCATCATTTCCGCCACTTGTAATACTAATAACAATTACAACCGCCAATAATACGCCCACTAAACTTTCGCCAACAATTAGCCCTGACGCAATCAATGCAGCTTTACGATCAACTTTCTTAAATTGCTGTTCTGGAGCTAAATTTTGTGATTGTGCTTTTTTATAAGCATAGCGTTTAATTATCCATGATAAGAAAGTACCAATGAAAATAGGCATGGTAATACTTGGTGGTAGGTAAATACCTAAACCAACAGCAAGCGCTGGCAACCTAAACTTAGCTTTATTAGCTGCTAAAACTGAATCGATAATAATAATAATAGCACCTATACCTAGCCCGATATATATCATGGTTTTATCAAGATTATTTGAAATTATTCCTTTGGCAATTTTTGTCATCAATGTTGCTTGAGGTGCTGATAAAACTTGTTTTGGATCCATATCAGGGCGTGGAAGCGCACCAGTAAAGCCGTAAGCGTTATATAAAATTTCTAAAATAGGCGCAATAACAATCGCACCAACAACACAGCCAATTAATAACGCCACTTGTTGTTTCCATGGTGTAGCATGAACTAAATAACCTGTTTTTAGATCTTGCAAATTATCGTTTGAAATACAGGCTATTGATAACACTGCACTGGTAGTAAACAGCGTAAGAGCTGTGGCAAAATTAGAGCCCTCGGCAGAAGCTAACATACCATTAGCTTCACCTAAGCCTAATAGAACTAATGAAATAACAATGATAGCAACAATGGCAATACCTGATATTGGGCTAGCCGATGAACCAACAAGTCCAGCCATATAACCACAAGCGGCAGCCACTAAAAAGCCCATAATAAAAGCAAACAATGTAGCGCAAAACACTAATGACCAAGCAACGCCTGCCGATAGTCCACTATCTGTAATAAAGCTATAAAAAGTGACTAATAAAATAACTAACATACCACCCATAATTAATAAAATAGCTTTAGGTGATAAATCCCGCTCGGTTGATGCAATATCATCGTCAGACGCATTTGAACGCATACTTTTAAATGATATTTTTAAACCTTCAATCATTGGTTTGATTAATGTAAATAGTGTCCAAACTGCTGCAATAGCAATGACTCCCGCACCAATAAAGCGTATATCTTTTTCCCAAAATCCCATTGCAACTTTAGATAAAGGCAGACTAGTATCATAATCGGTAATTGCACTTAAAATTGGAACGCCAAATACCCAACCAATAATGGTTCCAATTAAAATGGCAATTCCTGACATAATCCCAATCAAATAACCTGCACTTAGTAACGCTAACGAAAATCCCATAGGAAGTTGAAAAATGGATTTGCCAGCAGTAAACCAATAAGCAGTACTTTCAGATAACACACGAAAACCATTAGTAAAAAGGCTGACTGTGGAGGCAACGATGCCACCAAATAAAATATCCTTTAAACCATCATTAGCTTCTTTATTATCGGTTTTAGAGCCTGCCTTTAAAATTTCAGCAGCCGCCACTCCCTCAGGATAAGGCAAATTGCTTTTAACGACCATGGCATGTCGCAATGGAATTGAAAATAAAACCCCAAGCATTCCGCCTGCGGCACATATTGCAAAGGTTAGCCAAAATGGAAAGTGTTGCCAATAACCAATCATTAACAAACCAGGTAGCACAAAAATAATTGAAGATAAAGTGCCAGCTGCTGATGCCTGAGTTTGCACCATATTATTCTCTAAAATAGTTGAACCTGAAAACAGTTTCAATATAGCCATTGAAATTACTGCAGCTGGAATTGCTGACGAAAAAGTTAATCCAACTTTTAAGCCAAGATAAACATTCGATGCAGTAAAAATAACAGTAATAAGAGCGCCGAGAATGGTACCTCTTAAAGTAAGCTCGCGTAAATTATTCATATTGTTTAATAACGTTAAATTAATAAGCAGGTATTATATACTTAATTCACATTTATCGGCTAGAAGTTCCGTATTTAGGGCTATTTTTACAATTTATATAATTATTTTTGGTGAAATAATTACCAATAATAGCAAAATATATAAGCGTCAATGTTTAAAAGAATAACCGTTTTGCTATGAAACCATTTACAATAGTTCAATCAATGATTAATTTATGAGAGATATTTTGAACGCATTACAACGCTTACAAGCCATAACCAAACAACTTCGTGATCCTGTTAATGGTTGTCAATGGGATCGGCAACAAACTTTTGCATCACTAAAATCGTATACTTTAGAAGAAACCTATGAGGTTTTGGATGCAATTGATAAGCAAGACATGGATGAACTAAAAAAAGAACTTGGTGATCTACTATTTCACATTGTCTTTTATGCTGATTTAGCCCAAGAACAAGGAAGCTTTAATTTTGATGAGATTTGTTTATCGGTTGTAGATAAATTAGTTTATCGTCATCCTCATATTTTTACAGAAAATAAGACTGAAAAAACTAATTGGGAACAACTTAAACAAAAAGAACGAGACCAAAAAGCGCAATACTCATTGCTTGACGATATACCCCAAGCAATACCTGCCTTAATGCAAGCAGAAAAAATTCAAAAGCGTTGTGCCTCGGTTGGTTTTGATTGGCATGAAATAAACTCTGTACTTGATAAAGTAAAAGAAGAAATTGGCGAAGTCGAGCAAGAATTAGAACACACTAAACAAGATCCACAAAAAATTGAGGAAGAACTCGGTGATTTATTGTTTGCGACCGTCAATTTAGCTAGGCATTTAAAGATTAAATCAGAACGCTGTTTACAGCAAGCTAATAAAAAATTTATCCGGCGATTTCAACAAGTAGAATCGATATTCAAACAAAAAAACTTATCTTTAATTGATGCAACGCTTGAACAAATGGAAGACGCGTGGCAAAGTGTTAAGCAACTAGAACAGATTAAACTCAATAGCGAAGTGAATAAAAATGACTGAACAAAAAAATGAATTATATCAAGAGATCGAAGCATGGGCACAAAATGCGATATTAAATAGTCCAAAATGGAGCATTAATCAGCTCGATTACTCTGAAAAAAGTATTACTGTTGTTGAAATGATCATCAGTGAACTGGCTGAAAAAAACTTTAGCATTCCAGAAGAACAACTCAACATGATATCGCAAGAATACGGATGTTATTTATTGCTCACCGCCCATAAAATATACGGAGGTGAATTTTATTGGAACGAAGAATTTGAACAACCCATGTTAATTTGCTGTGAACCTGATGCCATGATAGTCCTCATGACATGGAACAAAGTAAAAGGACGATTAGTAGGGGATAAAGCCGATCATATTGCCTATTTCTTAGATGAATTTGGCAAAGCTACTTTTCAACCCGAAAAAGGCACTCATGTAGTTTATTTGTAATAAAAATAATTATTTTTAAAGTCATTTACCAATAAAACTAAGAAAGCAGATAAATATTAACAAACTTTACGTTATATTATTGAATTAGATGAAGATTGAAATTGAATTACAAACTTTATATAGGTAATAAAAACTATTCAACGTGGTCTATGCGCCCTTGAGTTGTAATGAAACACCTTGGTATTCTTTTTTATGAAAAGTTTGTTAGATTTGATAACCTTGACGATAAATCTGCTTTTAAAGCAACAGTATCCTCAATATCGAAATATGGTACAGTACCAATTTTAGTTGATAATGATGTGGTTATATCTGATTCTTTGGCTATTTGTGAATACTTGGCTGAAAAACATCCCAACTTAGCTTTATGGCCGATAGATACTAAAAAAAAGGCTAATGCTCGCAGTTTAGTGGCTAAAATGCATTCAGGATTTTCTGCTATTAGAAAACATTTACCAATGAATATTGAAGCTGAGTTTTTCGAAATTGGGCAAATTATTTTACGTGATCATGCTGATGTCAAAAATGAAATTTCTCTTGTTGATGAATTATTATCTTCTTTCTTAAATTCTAATTTACCTCAATCTAACTACTTATTTGGTGAATTTACTATTGCTGATGCTTTCTATGCACCAATGTGTTTAAGATTAAAAAATTTTGGTATCAAAACATCGGCAACGTTAACCAACTACATTAACACTATTTGTCAAACTCATAGTGTTACAGAATGGATAAGTGAGGCAATGCAAGAAAAAGATTTTATTGTGGTGGATGAACCTTATCGTCTACACCGTTAATTAACAAATTCTAAGATATTTTTAAATTACTCGTGTGATAGCCTAGAATCTTTGAGGCTAAACAGATACTTTGCACACTAAAAGCAACGTTATTACTGTCTAAATAACTTAATTATTCATAAATAGTTGTTAATCGAGAAAATCTTGTTCTTAACGAAATGTAATCTTTTGAAAAATAATGAAATTTAATTTTTATCTCTTGGTTTATTAATTTAAATTTCATAATAACATAATGATGAGAATTAAATTTAGCAGAGAATAAATCATCATAATTAAGCCTTGATACAATTTTATTTGCATCTTTATCTGTAAAACAAATTTGTTTGTTCATTCGATCAAAATACATAAAATTCTCGTAGGTTTTATCGCAATAAAAATTTGAACGCACAAACTCATCTTTAAACTCACTTTTAAAAATTGTAATATGTTTATTAATAATAATATTTGTGTATTTAATAAATACCAGATAGTAAGCTAAAACGCCAATAATGATAAATGTGAGTCCAATATAATAATTTTTGAATAAAAAACTGCAAAAAGAAAAGGCTCCCAAAAGTGGCAAACATCCGCCAGCAATAAATCTTGTAATTGAAAATAACATCTATATCTCCTTTGTATTATGTGTAAATTATACCTGGATTCAAACATGAAGTGTAATTTTAAACACGGTAGGGTTTAGAACATTTTGGTCTTTTACGCAAGTTAATAATATCAGTGATATTGTCCAAATTAGGTTATTTTATGCAAAATTTCATAACGCCTAGCGACACCTCCCTGATTGAAATACTAAACAGTTTCAGTTATCGACAGTCGATAATGTGCAAAAAAATTCCCTATCCCTAAAGTTGAATTATTTTCATCTTTACATTTCTTTACAAAAAAGTCCGTCAAAAAACTAGCTAACTATTTTTTAAACGGATACACTTTAACCGTTTAAGGTGAAAAAGATCATTAAACAAGCAAGTTAATATAAAAATCAAAACAAAACAAAACAAAACAAAACAAAACGTTACTTGATAGGTGAAACAAAATGCAGTACAGTACCATTTTAGGCATAAGGCACTGGCAAACCTATGTCTTAAATTTATCAATAATCTTATTCGACGAGTCTTTACACGAAACTTATTTATATCTTCGAAATTATATCTCAACGTATTATCGAAATTATCGCTCAAATCACCTAAAACAGCTTTGCTAGTATTAGCACTGTTATTATTGTCATCGTCATGGGATGTACAGGCGAATGGTAAAAAGGCTCGAGCGGGTAATCGTAGTGATGCAATAATACTACCGTCGCCAGTTATCAATTATGTAAGACCGACTCTATATTTGGGTAGTGGCGACTTTGTAGGCCCAGCTGACATATGGGATCCTCGTAAGGGCTTTTTAGTTCAATCTATCAATCCTGAATTATATAACCTCAATTTTCCGACCACGGGTGCGCATAATTTATATTTTGATTTACTCATAACAGGAATAGAACCAGAAGAATTGACATGGGCACCTGTCACGCATGAGGGAATTACTGCAACAGTGACAAATGTTGCACCTTATGATGGTTGGATTCCTTTTGAGAATTGGGGGAAAGTTGTAGCTCGCGTAACGCTAACAGGTCCAGAGGCAAGAAATCAACAAAACAATCCGAATCCTATTCGAATTACTGTACCAAGGTTACCTCAGACGTTTGAGTTAGTGGGTAGAGATATTAATACCGGTGATGAGATAGTAAAATATGGCTTTTCTTTAAAGCAGTGGTTCGTCAATCGGCCTGGTAATCAATATGAACCTTATAGTGACCAATTAGCATGGTGTAATAGTTTAGGTTATCGCATGCCGAGGGTAAGGGATTTAACCAACGCAGTAAGAACAGATAATCCTCCTATTTCGGGTGCCACGCCATTGTCATCTAAAAATAATTATCAGCGACAAATAGGCGCTGGACTTTTTACGGAGTGGGGACCCCTACACTCTTACAAACCTGATACGGGCTTTTGCTCCTACTGCTGCTATTGGACGAGTGATGCGGCAAGTAGCAGACAGTTTCATATCATCCCGAACAACGGGCACGTCTACGGCGGCCGTGAGGACTGCAACGGCTACTATTCTGTTTGCACCATACCTTAGTTTTTAGCGTTTAGTCCTTAACCCTTAGGGCGCGGAAGGCGGTTATAGTGCTTGAGAGGACAATGTAGACAAGAATAAATCCCCAGCGAAAGTTGGGGCGCTGAGCAGGCAAAGCCTGCGAGCCTAGTATTTTAATGACTGAAAGTCAAAAAAGCTTTCGATTGATGATACCCAAGCGATGATTGCTTAATATAACTAATTAAATATTATCATAATAAATATTGAGTAAAATTAGCAACAAACAAAAAAGGTTATTTTTCAGCTTACTTTTTTGTTTAAATGTCAAACAATTTTTTTGATAAAAATATCAAAAAGTGATGATATACGATTCTAGTAAGGTAATTTTTTGTGGCGTATAATTGGGTTCCACTAATCACTTTCCAGCGTAAAAACAAAATGAAATTAAATGCAATAATTGCAGCTTTAATGGTTACCAGCCTATCTTGTGCTGCAACAGAACCTGCCCTCCATTGGGGCTATGAAGGCGAAAATAATCCAGAAAATTGGGGACACCTTTCGTCAGAGTTTTCAACCTGCGAAACAGGAAAGAATCAATCGCCAATCAACATTGAACATGTTTTTAAAACGCACCACGATAAACTTAAACTGACGTTTAAGCTAAGCAAGCAGGAAATCATCAATAACGGTCATACAATTCAAGTTAATGTTAATGATGGCAATACGCTTGAAATTGACAACGAGCTGTTTACGTTACAACAATTCCATTTTCATACGCCAAGTGAAAATAAAATCAAAGGCAAATACTTCCCGATGGAAGCTCATTTTGTTTATAAAAACAAAAATGGCGACTTAACGGTTGTTGCCTTGATGTTTAATAAAGGAAAACCTAATCCTGAATTAGCGAAAGCTTGGCAACAAATGCCAGAAGATGAAGGCAGTACCGCCACATTATCTCAATCAGTCAATATTAAGGCTTTATTGCCAAATAGATTGGATTTTTATCGCTTTAGCGGTTCACTAACAACTCCACCTTGTACTGAAGGCGTTCGATGGATTGTGTTAGAACAAGAAAGTAGTGCATCTGCTGAACAAATCGAAAAATTCCACTCAATCATGCATCACAACAATAATCGCCCAACTCAACCTTTGAATGGGCGAGTGATTGTTGATTAGTGTCTCTTGGCTCTGTTTAATGTGAATAGAGCCAAGAATTCGTACATTCATCATTTCTCGATAAGTAAAAATATATAATCTATTTTCAAGTAATTTTTATACTTGCCTTATTTTAGCTAACTTTGTGTCTTGGTAGTTAAACTCATATTCTATAAATACGGTTAGATACTTTTTATGGGGTATGTAAAAATTGTGTTGATAATTAAATTTGGATAGATTTTAAAGGGTTTTAATCATTGGATTGGTGTAAAACAGTAAGATTAAATTTATGCTGTTTAGATAAGCAAGAGAGGTTAGAGTAACCTCTCTTGTTCACAATAAATGCTAATTTATTTAACGCGTGATACGTATTCGCCTGAACGGGTATCTACTTTAAGGATTTCGCCAATTTGTACAAATAAAGGCACACGAACAACTGCACCAGTTGATAATGTCGCTGGTTTACCGCCTGTTCCTGCTGTGTCGCCTTTTAATCCTGGATCGGTTTCAACCACTTCAAGTTCAACAAAATTTGGTGGTGTTACTGCAATCGGTTGGCCGTTCCATAATGTTAAAATACATTCCGCTTGATCAACTAACCATTTTGCATTGTCGCCAACCGCTTTGGCGTCAGCCGAAAGTTGCTCAAATGTATCGTTATTCATAAAATGCCAAAATTCACCGTCGGTATAAAGATAAGTTAAATTCATATCAACGACGTCAGCGGCTTCAACTGATTCGCCTGATTTAAATGTTTTGTCGACAGTTTTGCCTGAAAGTAATTTTTTAATTTTTACACGATTAATAGATTGACCTTTACCTGGTTTATAAAACTCATTTTCAACAATGACACACGGTTCGCCATCTTGCATTATTTTAAGACCAGCTTTAAACTCATTAGTACTATAAGATGCCATAAAAGCTCCAACTAAAATTCTGAATTACAAAAAATGAGTCATATTATACAGCAAAAAGTTGAACTACCAAATAATAAAGATGAGTGGGTTTTTGATCTGGCCAATGTTGTGACAGATATCAACGTTTTATACTCCTATTTAGAACTAGATCCCAATACCATTTCAATCCGCATGCAACAAGCAAAAAAGGCGTTTCCGCTTCGGGTTCCTAGGGCTTTTATTAATCGAATGAAAAAGGGTGATAGTAATGACCCACTCTTGTTACAGGTGCTTTGTGATGATAGGGAGTTATTTAAAGTTGAAGGGTATAGTCATGACCCATTACAAGAGCAAGATAATGCCATTCCCGGATTATTGCATAAGTATCACAATCGGGCATTATTGATCACTAAGACTGCTTGTGCAATTAACTGCCGTTACTGTTTTAGACGGCATTTCCCTTATCATGATAATCAAGGTTCTAAAAAGAATCTTGCTATTGCGCTTGAATATATTACAAATCATCCTGAACTTAATGAAATTATTTTATCAGGAGGTGATCCGTTGATGGCAAAAGATCATGAAATGGCTTTTTTGATTAATGCACTTGAAAAAATCCCTCATGTTAAGTGTTTACGGATTCATACGCGTTTGGCCGTTGTTATTCCTTCACGAGTAACGCCTGAACTTTGCCGGTTATTTATTGAAAGTAGGTTGCAAATTGTAGTAATTACTCACATTAATCATCCAAATGAAATTGATAATTCTGTTGCTGGCGCAATTGGGCTTTTAAAAAAGAGCGATGTGACAGTGCTAAATCAAAGTGTATTGTTGAAAAATATTAATGATAATGCAAATATTTTGGCTCAGTTAAGTAATAAACTTTTTGATATTGGCATTTTGCCTTATTACATTCATTTATTAGATAAAGTTCAAGGTGCAGCTCATTTTTTAGTTGATGATAACTCTGCTAAATTAATAATGAAACAGCTTGCCGAGCAAGTATCTGGTTATTTAGTGCCTAAATTAGCGCGCGAAATCGGTGGAGAGAAAAGTAAACAAGTACTTACTTTTTGGAATTAGTTGATTGTTTTTTTAGTTATAAATTATTATTTTATAATCTATTTATTCTATTTTCTTTTATCGTGTGGTAATTAGGTGTTAATGGGATTTATCTGTAAAAATCTCATTGACGAAAAATAAAATAGGCACTATAATTCCGACCTCTTTAATTAATGCTGTGGAGTTTTTACTCTGCAACCTGTTGATAATTAGATTTGGATATAAATCGTCATGAAACGCACATTTCAACCATCAGTATTAAAACGCAATAGAACTCACGGTTTCCGTGCTCGTATGGCAACTAAAAACGGTCGTCAAGTTCTTGCTCGCCGTCGTGCTAAAGGCCGTGTTCGTTTAACTGTTGCTAGCTGATTTAAAGTTGGGTGATTAAGTTCACTTTTCCTCGGGAGTTGCGGTTGTTAACTCCCTTTGATTTCAATCATGTCTTTCAAGAGTCCATTCGGGCTGGTTCTCCGTTTTTAACTTTAGTTGCACGAAAAAATAACTACAATCATATGCGGTTAGGGTTTGCTATAGCTAAAAAACAAGTGAAACGAGCTCATGAGCGTAATCGTATAAGGCGACTGGCTAAAGAGTATTTTCGGCTTCATCAACATCAATTTCCTAATATTGATTTTATTGTGATGGCAAAACAGCCAGTTATCGACTTAGATAATCAGCAACTCGTTGAAACACTGAATAAATTATGCCAACGAATCATAGCCAAATACGAGGCTTGAATAAATTTAAATTGATTATTAAACAGCATATTTATGCATTTAACTATATGATAGTTAATGTTTTTGTGTTTTTTGTTCGTGTTTATCAACGTTTTATTAGTCCTTTATTAGGTCCTAAATGTCGCTTTACACCGACATGTTCACAGTATGCAATAATTGCGCTGAGACGCTTTGGATTAATAAAAGGTGGTTGGCTAACCGTTAAACGTGTATTAAAATGTCATCCTTTACATGAAGGAGGAGAAGATTTTGTTCCTCCAAAAATTAAAACCAATAGAGAAAAACACTAATGGGATCTCAACGTAATATTTTAGTCATTGCTTTACTTTTTGTATCTTTTTTTATTTGGAAAGCGTGGGAAGAAGATCACACACCTAAACCTCCGATCGAAAACCAATTAACACAACAAAGTGATGATGGCTCAATAGCTGGTGCAGTAGGTAAAACAATTACTGTAAAATCAGATGTGCTGTCACTCACTATTAATACTTATGGTGGGGATGTTCAGGCTGCACAATTATTGAAATATGAGCAAACGCTTCATTCTGGTACGCCTTTCCAATTATTAACATCTCGTCCAGATTTTGTTTATGTTGCTGAAAGCGGGTTAACAGGTAAGGATGGTCCTGATAATGCAACTCAAGGATCAAAACGTCCAGTCTATCAAACTGAAAAGTCAGAATATGTTTTAGCTGATGGGCAAGATGAATTGCGTGTTCCTCTTAATTATCAAGTTAATGGTGTAAGTTATACTAAATACTATATATTACACCGTGGTAGTTATTCTATTGATGTTCAGTATGATATTAATAACCAAAGCAGTGCACCTGTTGATGTTGCCATGTATGGTCAATTAAAACAAACAATTAAATTACCTGATGATATTCCAACCGAAGGTGGTAGTGGATTAGGGCAAAGCGCATTCCGTGGTACAGCTTACTCTAGTTCTAGTTCTAATTATAGTAAATACAGTTTTGATGATATCAAAGATAAAGCTTTATCGGTTGAGACTCAAACGGGTTGGATTGCGATGTTGCAACACTATTTTGCTTCCGCATGGGTACCAGCACAGGATAAAAATAATTTATTTTATTCTCGTGCAACGGCTAATAATTCTCAAGCAACAATTGGTTTCAAAAGTGAATCGGCAGTTATTCCTGCTGGGAGTTCACAAATTATTGGCGCAAAATTATGGTTAGGACCAGAAATTCAAAGCCAATTGAAAGAAACAGCCAATCATCTTGACTTAATTGTTGATTATGGATGGTTATGGTTCTTATCACAACCGTTGTTTTATTTGTTAAAGTTTATTCAGAGTTTTGTTGGTAACTGGGGCTTCTCAATTATTGTTATCACATTTATTGTTCGAGGTATTTTATTTCCATTAACTCGTGCTCAGTATCGTTCAATGGCGAAAATGAAGTTATTACAGCCTCGCATACAAGCTTTAAAAGAGCGCTATGGCGATAATAGGCAAAAAATTAGTATAGAAACAATGGCACTTTATAAGCAAGAAAAAGTGAATCCATTAGGTGGTTGTTTGCCATTAATTATCCAAATGCCGATTTTTTTATCATTGTTCTATATGTTAAGTAGTACAGTTGAACTAAGACATGCGCCATTTGCACTTTGGATTTATGACTTATCAGCGCAAGATCCTTACTATATTTTGCCTTTATTAATGGGTGTCAGTATGTTTTTAATTCAGAAAATGTCTCCAACACCTGTTACCGATCCACTACAACAAAAGTTAATGACTTATATGCCATTAATCTTTATGTTGTTCTTCTTATGGTTCCCATCAGGTCTAGTTTTATATTATATTATTAGTAACTTATTCACGATTGCTCAGCAACGCATTATCTATTGGGAACTTGAGAAAAAGGGACTTCACGAGAAGAAAAAGAAATAGTATCGATTAAAAGGAGGAGTAATCCTCCTTTTTTGTTTTTATTTTTGGTGTTAATAATATGAATATACAGCAACAATTTAATTTAATAGGTAATGAAAAAGGTTATTGGTTTGTAAGTGCTAATGGACGATTATGGCTACCTAATGGTGAAGTTCCTGTTGGGAGTGCTGATAAATTTGGTTTTACTAATAAACTTGCTCAACCAATAGGTGAATGGAATGGGCAAACAGCTTGGCTGATTTGTGATGAAATGAAAAATGCGATGAGTTCAGTTCGTTCATTACTTGATAGAACAGATCAATCATTATTTAATTTAGCTGGTCGAGCAGTGCAACTTTCTGAGTTCTATCGTTCCCACAAATATTGTGGATATTGTGGGCATGAGATGTATATCAGTAGCACGGAATGGTGTTGTCTATGCGATCACTGCAAAGAGCGCTATTATCCACAAATTTCACCATCTATTATTGTGGCTATTCGTCATAATAATAAAATTTTATTAGCAAAACATGTTAGGCATAATCAAGATAACTTATATACCGTTTTAGCTGGTTTTACTGAAATCGGTGAAACAATGGAAACCGCCGTTGAACGAGAAGTATTTGAAGAATCAAAAATAAAAATTAAAAATATTCGTTATGTTGGATCGCAACCTTGGCCATTTCCAAATTCATTAATGATGGCTTATTTAGCTGATTATGATAGCGGTGAAATAGTGGTAGATAAAAACGAACTCATTGAAGCAAATTGGTACCATTATACAGAGTTACCTAAAATTCCTGAGTATGGCACCATTGCTAGACGCTTAATTGAGGATACAATTATAGTTTGCCGCGAATATGATGAATATGGCAATGACTAATTATATTGAATTGTTCTTGTTAGATTAACTGTTTTTGATTCGTCACCTGTTGTAATACACACAGCTTTAGTCCAATCACTGTTTGGATTATAATCTGAATAAGTACAAGTCTCTATTAGTTCTACTTCTTGTTCGTTTTTATCATTAATGATGATGTCTCCATTTGATGATAATTTAAATGTTTTGATAATAGTTTTTTCTAATTGATTGTTTGCGTTATATACAAATGCTTTTTCTTGAGCCAACACAGGGAATTTTGTTTTTTCATCTACAGGAATATAGGCATTATATAATACGAGTTCTACAAGATTGTTGTCATAAATAATTTTGCTGTTAAAAATGATATTATTTTCTGCAAAATGCGATAGAGTTGTTTCAACTAAACGATCTTGTTCATCGAACTCTGAACTTGCGACGATATCATTTTCATTGTTTTTCATACCTAGTATATTTTGGGATGAATCAAAAGTAATATCGTAAACGTTTCTGGTATCGCCCATGCCGTAGTTATATTTAGCTGTATCGTAATTAATTTCGCCATGTAGCCCTTCTAAATCGTAATTAGCAACAAAGCCTTTGTCATTGTAGTTAATTATCTTAGTTGATGAGCCTTGAATATGCTGCTGTTTAATCATTTTACTAAATGGTAATAGCTCTGGCTCAGTATGGAAAAGATAGCTATTAATAACTGCTGTTGGTAGTTGTGATAAGGATTTTTCGTTAGATGTTTTTTTATCATCGCAACCGTTAATTAGTAATGTACTGCTAATTATGCACGTATATAAAAATAAATTATTTTTTCTCATAGTTCTATTTTCCTTTTATCCTGTTTTCTTATTTATTTTTGCACCAGACTGCAAGTGCTTCACATTGCCAATCTTTCATCATATAGTACCAAGCAGATCGCCATTTACGTACTGTATCATTGTGTAAATTTAAAGCTTTTCCTATTTGTGAGTTACTAGCCCCAGAAACAAGTAACTCAATGAATTGTAACCATAATTCAGGTTTTGGTATACGGTTTAAACTAGTGTTGCTTAAAAGACTAAAGCTATGTCGACATCGTTTACAGCGATAGCAAGTGCGAGAACCAATTTTGGTTGTTTCTTTAGATCCACAGTGTTTACAAGTTGGATTTTGTTCATTCAATAAGGCAGTTACTTTAGCTTTAATGGTATTGTATTGTTTCGCTAAAGATGGCATTAGTTTTGTTTGTTTTTGATGTGTATACCAGTTATGTAATGATGGATAATAGTTTTGAAGATAGTTAATAATAGCTCGATCTCGTCGTATAACTTTTTCGAGCGATGTTTCGAGGTTGTCCGCAATTTCTTTATAACCCATTTTATTTATTCGGTTGGTAAAAATAAACTCTAACCAATTATAGGGCATTAAACGATTGAAAGGAGTATTGGTTGAAACGGTAAAATATTTATCACAATCTTTACAACGATATGTTTTATTGGGTTTTGAACGAATTATATAAAATTCAGTTTTTTTACAGAAGGGACAAGATTGCACATGTTGCGATGTTATTTTTTCTAGGTCATGATGAAAAGCTTTAAATTCATCATGTAATTCGTTTGGTACGAGTTCATAAATCATTTTTCATTCCCTTATCGCTTATCCCCGTAAATATTATCAGATTTTTACATAAACATATAGCTTTCCTGAAACTTTTTTACATTTTCTAGTAAAGTACAATAATTGTCCAAGCATAAATATGATAATTAATGTTTATTTATAGCTTTCTTATACTGGTGAATTAAAAAGAAGTGAAAAATTGTTACTAAATAATATGATTGATAATGTGATTTGATGAATATGAGATATTAGATAGTAATTAAATGCTCCTTCCAATTTGGAAAGAGCAGTATTTCAAAAAATATTATTTTTGTTGATGCAACCATTCGGCTACTTGTTTGGCAAAGTAAGTTAATACGCCATCGGCACCAGCACGTTTAAAGCAAAGTAAAGATTCCATAATTGCTGATTTTTCATCTAACCAGCCGTTTTGAATTGCCGATGTTAACATAGCATATTCACCAGAAACTTGATAAGCAAAAGTTGGGACAGCAAAGGTGTCTTTTACTCTTCGAACGATATCAAGATAAGGCATACCAGGTTTAACCATGACCATATCCGCACCTTCACTTAAATCTTGATAGATTTCTTGTAATGCTTCGTTAGTATTAGCTGGATCGAGTTGATAAGTTTTTTTATTGCCACCTTTTATATTTTTCGCTGATCCGACCGCATCACGAAAAGGTCCATAAAAACTTGATGCGTATTTTGCGGAATAAGCCATAATTTGTGTGTTAAAAAAACCGTGCTTTTCGAGTTCATTGCGTATTGCGCCGATGCGCCCATCCATCATATCACTTGGCGCAATAATGTCTACACCTGCTTGAGCTTGCATTAACGCTTGTTTAACAAGCGTTTCAACAGAGATATCATTTTGAACATACCCTCGTTCATCAATAATGCCGTCTTGCCCATGCGTGGTATATGGATCAAGTGCGACATCAGTTAGTACACCGAGCTCTGGAATTTCTTTTTTTAATGCTCGAACAGCTTTTGGTACTAATCCATTTTTGTTATATGCTTCTTGCGCTAATAAAGATTTTTTTGATGGTTCAATAGCAGGAAATAGTGAAAGAACAGGAATTCCTAGTTTAGCTACTTGTTCTGCTTCTTTTAACAATACGTCAATACTCATTCGATTAACGTTTGGCATCGAGGGAATTGATTCAGTAATATTATTTCCTTCAACAATAAAAACTGGATAGATTAGATCGTTGACCGTCAAACTATGTTCTGCAACCATACGACGACTAAAGTCATGGGCACGATTACGGCGTAGGCGGCGCTTTGGATATTGACCAGTAATTAATGATGGCATGAAATACTCCTGTTTATTCTTAATTTGATTTATTATCTGACTCTATATGCTGATTAGCAAATTAATTTGTTATCTTATAATAATTCTATTTTTTACTTTACAACATATATTGATTGAGGGTAAAATTGCGCACTAATTTTAGTCCTTTGTGATATTAAACAAATTTGAGGTGAGAGGCACATGCCAGTAATTAAAGTACGTGAAAATGAACCTTTCGATGTAGCGTTACGTCGTTTCAAACGTTCTTGTGAGAAAGCAGGAGTTTTAGCTGAAGTTCGTAATCGTGAATTTTATGAAAAACCAACTACTATTCGTAAAAGAGCTAAAGCAGCGGCTGTTAAACGCCATGCTAAAAAGTTAGAAAGAGAAAACGCTCGTCGTACTCGCTTATATTAATATTTTAAGATTATTTATACTGAAAACTAGGATTGATATTAAAAATCAATTTATTATCTTTTTGATATAAAGAATTCTAACAAGCCGTATTTTGATACGGCTTGTTGTCTTTTTATAATACTATAATTGGTTAAAGTTTTATCATGAAAGGTCTTATTCCTCGCGATTTTATCTTGGATCTAACTGCTCGAACCAACATCCTTGATGTGATTGGTAAGCGGGTTAAAATGAAAAAAAAGGGGAATAATTATTTTGGTTGTTGTCCTTTTCATGATGAAAAAACAGCTTCGTTTTCTCTTAATGAGAAAAAACAGATCTTTTATTGTTTTGGATGTGGAGCATCTGGATCTGTTGTTAATTTTCTAATGCAATATGAGCGGCTATCTTTTCCTGAAGCTATTGAAGAATTAGCTAGCTTGCAAGGAATTCGTGTCCCTTATATTGATAACGATAAAAATCAAATTGATCAATCAAAGCACATTGAATCTAGAAATGTACGTCGAGATCTATATACTTTGATGGGCAAAATCACCGATTTTTATCAGCAACAATTAGCATTATCTACATCTACTGATGCTCAAAAATATCTTGAGCAACGGGGACTCAACGCAGAAATTATAGCACGGTATAGAATTGGTTTTGCGCCTAATGACTGGCGGTTAACTTCACAAAGTGTGGTTAAAACAAAAGCTGAAGAAGCACTTTATGAACAAGCCGGCATGCAAGTCAGCCACGATAGGGGTAATCAATATGACCGTTTTCGTGGAAGAATCATGTTTCCTATTCGCAATAGACAAGGAAATATTATAGCGTTTGGTGGACGAACTATCATTAATGATTCTGCAAAATATATTAATTCGCCAGAAACCCCCATTTTTCATAAAGGCTTTCAACTTTACGGACTTTATGAAACGCTAGAAGTCAATCGTAATCCTCAGCAACTGATGGTGGTTGAAGGCTATATGGATGTGGTTTCGCTTGCTCAATATGGCATTGATTATGCTGTTGCTGCTTTAGGTACGGCTACATCAGAGGAGCATATTAAATTATTATTTAGAGCAACCGATTCGGTAATATTTTGTTATGACGGCGATAATGCTGGGCGAAGCGCTGCTTGGCGAGCACTTAATGTTTTATTACCTTGCTTAATCGATGGTAAGAAAATTACTTTTGCTTTTTTACCTCAAGATGAAGATCCAGATAGTTTCGTGCGTAAAGTCGGTAAGGATAATTTTGAAAAATATTTAAATGAATCTTCAAATTTATCGAAATTTTTATTTGATGAACTGTTGAAACAAGTTGATTTAAAAACGGCTGAAGGAAAAGCGAAATTGAGCTCGCTAGCTTTACCGCTACTTGATCAAATTAAGGCAAAAGCCTTTAGATTAAATTTATTGCAGAAGCTCGGTAATTATTTAGGTTTACTTGATGTATCTCAATTAGAAAAATTAATTCAAGAAAATCGTTCCCAACGTGATGAAAAGGAAAATGAAAAAGCTCCTACATCACAAATGAAATTAACAACGATGCGAGTTTTAATTGGTTTATTACTTCAATATCCTAATCTTGCTGAGCAAGTTTCTGATATAAATGTGATTCGTCAGGTTAAAATGGCTGGGATCGAGATTTTTGTTGAATTACTTGAACTATGTCAACGTTATCCCAATATAACTACTGCACAAATATTAATAGAGTGTATGGATAGACCGTTTTATAAGCAGTTGAATCGTTTATCCACATGGGAGTGTCATTATCAAGATGGTGAAATAGGCTCAATTTTTTCACATACTTTAAAAGAGTTATATGATAATATACTTGCCCAAAGGCAAGATGAACTAATCGCAAAAGAGAGAGTCTCCGGCTTAAGCATCGCAGAGAAAAAAGAATTGGCGACTTTAATACTTGTTTTATCAAAAAAAGACTAAATATATAGAGTACATGTAGATTCCTGATATTGTTCTACATATATAATATAAATGACCAAATAACTAAAATGGATACCTTTATGGAGCAAAATTCTCAATCACAGTTAAAACTCCTAATCATTCGAGGTAAGGAGCTAGGATACCTGACCTATGCTGATGTCAACGACCACTTGCCTGAAGAGATTATTGATTCAGATCAGATTGAAGATATTATCCAAATGATTAATGATATGGGGATTCAAGTTCTTGAAGAAGCCCCTGATTCTGATGAGTTATTGCTTTCAGATAATGTCCCTGATGAAGAGGCCGTTGAAGCAGCAACAGCATTAGTATTATCTAATGTTGAGTCAGAAATTGGTAGAACAACCGATCCTGTTCGTATGTATATGCGTGAAATGGGGGCAGTTGAACTGTTAACGCGTGAAGGCGAAATCGATATTGCTAAGCGTATCGAAGATGGCATTAATCAGGTTCAAACTTCAGTATCCGAATATCCAGAAGCTATAACTTATCTATTAGAGCAATATAATTTAATCGAAAGTGGACAAGTTCGTCTATCTGATTTGATTACAGGTTTTGTTGATCCAAATGCTGAAGAAGTCGTTGAAGAGTTACCTGAAGATTTAGAAGTTAGTGAAACCGAAATTGAAATTGATGATAGCGATGATGATAGTGAGGATGATGAAAACGAGGCATCAACTGATGATGATGTTTCTATCGATCCCGAAGTTGCAAAAGCTAAATTTGCCGAATTAAAAGATCAACATGATAAAACGTCTGATGCTATTAAAAAATATGGTCGTGCTCATAAAAAAGCACAAAAAGAGATCGAAAATCTATCAGAAATATTTAAACAATTCCGTTTAGTTGCTAAGCAGTTTGATATTCTTGTTAATAACATGAGAAGCATGATGGAGCGTGTTAGAACTCATGAACGTGTTATTATGAGGATTTGCGTTGAAAAATGCAAAATGCCGAAAAAACTATTTATGTCTTATTTTACTGGCAATGAAAATAGCATGGATTGGTTTAAGAAAGCTTTATCATCGAAAGGTGCGTTTGCGGCTAATTTAAAAGATTTTGAAACTCAAATTGCTGTTCAAGTTGATTTGTTACAACAAATCGAAACTGAAACAAGCCTTTCTATTGAGCAAATCAAAGATATTAATCGACGTATGTCTATTGGCGAAGCTAAAGCGCGTCGAGCTAAGAAAGAAATGGTAGAAGCTAACTTACGACTAGTTATTTCTATTGCGAAGAAATACACCAACCGAGGATTACAATTCTTAGATCTTATCCAAGAAGGTAATATTGGCTTGATGAAAGCAGTTGATAAATTTGAATATCGTCGTGGTTATAAATTCTCAACTTATGCAACTTGGTGGATCAGACAAGCTATTACTCGTTCTATAGCTGACCAAGCAAGGACAATCCGTATTCCGGTACATATGATTGAAACAATTAATAAGTTAAATCGTATTTCTCGCCAAATGTTACAGGAAATCGGTCGTGAACCAACACCTGAAGAGTTATCGGAACGCATGCAAATGCCTGAAGATAAAATTCGTAAAGTGCTTAAAATTGCTAAAGAGCCAATTTCGATGGAAACACCAGTTGGTGATGATGAAGATTCGCATTTAGGTGATTTTATTGAAGATACTGCGCTTGAGCAACCGCTAGATGCGGCGACTTCTGAGAGTTTACGTAGCGCAACGCGCGATATTTTATCAGGATTAACGCCTAGAGAGGCGAAAGTGTTACGTATGCGATTTGGTATTGATATGAATACAGATCATACGCTAGAAGAAGTTGGTAAGCAATTTGATGTAACTCGTGAACGTATTCGTCAAATTGAGGCTAAGGCGCTGAGAAAATTACGGCATCCAAGTCGATCTGATGTGCTTCGCAGTTTCTTAGAATAAATTTTATCTTTCTTGTATATCGCCACTTTTGTGGCGATTTTTTTATTTTTGTTAATCAAAGATACTAAAAATCATGAATATATTTCAACGTGTTAAGATTGATTCATTCTTATTGATTCTAATTTGTGTTGTGATTACAGCTAGCTTTTTTCCTTGTGAAGGGCAGGCTAAAACAGTTTTTGAATACCTTACAACTTTTGCTATTGGCTTGCTATTTTTTATGCATGGTGCAAAACTTTCTTTTCAAGCAATTGTCTCTGGTATTAAAAATTGGCGATTACATTTGTTAATATTTACAACTACATTTGTAATATTCCCAGTTTTAGGCATGATGATGCAGTTACTAGTGCCCACTTTTTTATCGCACGATATTTATTTAGGTTTTGTTTATCTTTGTGTTTTACCAGCAACAGTGCAGTCAGCAATAGCATTTACTTCAATAGCTAAAGGTAATGTGGCAGCAGCTATTTGCAGTGCCTCAGCATCAACGTTATTGGGGGTGTTTATTACCCCGCTTTTAGTTGGATTGTTAATACATACTCAAACCTCGGCATCAATGAACATAATTGATGCCATTACCTCTATTATGCTGAAACTGATGTTGCCTTTTGTTGTCGGGCATTTATCTAGACGTTTTATTGGTAAATGGATAGATAAATATAAAAATATTATTTCTAAAACAGATCGTTTGTCGATTTTATTAGTGGTTTATGTCGCGTTTAGTGATGCAGTTGTTAATGGTATATGGTCGCAAGTTGGTTTTTTATCGTTGTTGAATATTATATTTTTCTCAATTATTCTGTTGGTTATAGTTTTATTTATTACCACTTATAGTGCAAGATTTTTTGGTTTTAGCAAACAAGATGAAATCACAATTGTATTTTGTGGTTCAAAAAAGAGCCTAGCAAGTGGCATTCCAATGGCAAGTGTTATCTTCCCCATGTCGATGATGGGTATTTTGATCCTACCTTTAATGATCTTTCATCAAATCCAATTAATGATTTGTGCTTTTTTAGCTGCTCGTTATGCTAAAAGAAAAATATAAAAATTGTTTTGCTCATTAGCTTATTCTCAAGGATAATAGTGGCGCTAATTAACAACAGAAAGATATATTATGTTTCATCTATTTGCTGATTTAGAATTTTCAACCATTATATTATTAGTCTTAGCTTTACTTTTTGTACTCTTTTATGAGGCTATTAATGGATTTCATGATACTGCTAATGCTGTTGCCACTGTTATTTATACAAGGGCATTGAAAGAACAACTTGCCGTTTTTATGGCCGGAGTATTTAATTTCTTTGGCGTACTACTTGGTGGGCTTAGTGTGGCTTATGCCATTGTGCATTTGTTACCAACTGATTTATTACTTAATGTAAGCTCTGCTCATGGGCTTGCTATGGTATTTTCTATTTTATTTGCAGCAATCATTTGGAATTTAGGTACTTGGTTTGTTGGTATTCCTGCATCAAGTTCACATACTTTAATTGGTTCTATTATTGGCGTAGCACTTGCAAATGCATTGGTTATGGATACATCAATTATTGACGCACTTAATATTCCTAAGATGATTCAAATCTTTTTATCCTTGATTGTTTCACCAATAGTTGGTCTTGTTATTGCTGGATTAATGATCTTTTGTCTGCGTAAGTATTGGACACGTAAAGGACAAAGTAAAAAGAGCAGTAAAAAAAGAGAACGTATCTTTATGACTCCAGAGCAGCGAGAAAAACTTTATGGTAAGAAAAAGCCACCTTTTTGGATCCGAATAATGCTTATTATTTCTGCTGCAGGTGTGAGTTTTTCTCATGGTGCTAATGATGGACAAAAAGGTATTGGTTTATTAATGTTAGTATTAATGGGTATCGCTCCTGCTGGCTTTATTGTTAATATGAATGCGTCTACCTATGATATTACTAACACTCGTAATGCTATTGATAATATTCAGGAGTATTTTGTTACTCACAATGATGATCTAACTACGATAATAGGTAAACAACCTGCATTAGACACAAGTATTCCAGAAGGCGATTTGAATAAGTATCATTGTGATTATTCACATTCATTTATCACACTGGGTATTGCTCATAATTTATTTAATAAAATGAATAATTATGAATCACTCACTGTTGAACAACGTTCACAAGCTAGACGCATATTATTATGTTTATCGGATACTGTTTCGCATGTTGCTAAACAAGCTAACGTGACAGCAGAGGAAAAACAATATCTGAAATCTTTGAATAACGATTTACTTAAAACTGTTGAATATGCGCCGATTTGGATCATTATTTCGGTAGCTTCAGCGCTAGCAATTGGAACAATGATAGGGTGGCGTCGTGTAGCTATTACTATTGGTGAAAAAATTGGTAAAAAAGGAATGACTTACGCACAGGGTGTGTCTGCACAAATCACTACGGCTTTATCAATTGGGATTGCAAGTTATACTGGTATGCCAGTATCAACAACTCAAGTTCTTTCTTCATCTGTGGCAGGTACAATGATTGTTGATGGTGGTGGCGTTCAAAGTAAAACCATTAAAAATATTGCGTTAACTTGGATTTTAACACTTCCAATTTCAATTTTGTTATCTGGGGCACTTTTTTGGCTTGCTCAAAAATTGATTTAGTAGTAAAAAGAGAGTATCAATTTTGTAGTTTTACCTGACCGTTAAATTGGAAGGAGTAATGTATTATGGCTTATAAACACATATTAGTTGCAGTGGATTTATCACCTGAAAGTGAAGTTCTTGTCGAAAAAGCAGTTTCTATGGCTAGGCCATATAATGCTCAAATATCCTTGATTCATGTTGGTATTAATTATTCTGATCTTTATACTGGTTTAGTTGATATTAATATGAATGATATGAAAGACCGAATTACTGAAGATGCACATATTGCATTAAATAAACTGGCCAATGATGCGGGATACCCTATTGCTCATACTCTTTCTGGGAATGGCGAATTTGACCAAGTATTAATCGAAGCAATTCATGAATACGGCGCTGATCTTGTCGTGTGTGGTCACCATCAGGACTTTTGGAGTAAGTTAATGTCTTCTGCTCGCCAACTTATCAATAATACACATATTGATACCTTGATTGTTCCACTAAAAGATGAAGAACCAGCGGAAGAACCTGCTAAATAAATTATTAAATATCAACCCGCTTAATTAGCGGGTTTTTTATAGATATTAGATAGTTATTTTTGTAAAAAACTTTCAGGTAATTATGTGTTTCAGTATATTTTTATTTACTACTTTTTGTTTGTGCATATAGTCGTTTATCGAAATATACTCCAATTTTAACTTAGTTTATAAGGGGATTTAATATGAATATAGCTTTGGTTACTGGTGCATCCTCTGGATTTGGGCAAGCTATTTGCCGTAAACTTATAGCAGATGGTTATAAAGTTGTAGGCTTAGCTAGACGTGCAGATAAACTACAAAACCTTGCAGATGAATTAGGTGCTAATTTCTTTTCATTACCATTAGATATAACTAAAAAAGATGCAGTAAACACTATTTTATTGCAACTACCAAATGAATTTAAACCCATAGATATTTTAATAAATAATGCAGGTTTAGCATTAGGTCTAGAACCTGCTTATGAAGCAGATTATAATGATTGGGAAACAATGATTGAAACTAATATTATTGGGCTAGTAAATCTAACTCGACAAATTTTACCCGAAATGGTTGAGCGCAATTTTGGTTATATTATTAATCTTGGATCTGTGGCTGGTACTTATGCTTATAAAGGCGGAAATGTTTATGGTGCATCTAAAGCTTTTGTTAAACAATTTAGTGCTAATTTGCGTACCGATTTATTAGGAAAAAAGGTTAGAGTTACTAATATCGAACCAGGATTATGCGGCGGTACAGAGTTTTCAAATGTTCGCTTTCATGGCGATAACCAAAAGGCGGCAGAGGTTTATCAAGGTGTTGAATTTATTACTCCTGAAGATATAGCCAATACTGTCTCTTGGTTAATTAATACACCGAATCATTTTAATGTTAATTCAATTGAAATAATGCCTGTTGCACAAGCATCGGCAGGATTGTCTGTTTGTAAAGAAATCAAATAATATAACTTTTATTATTAAGTTTTTTCTATTGATTTTTAGTGAAAATTAAAAAAATTTGTTTAGCAAACAAAATAGACTTGCACTTATGCTAATGGGTTGTTATTCTTTCTCCTTATGATTTTGATTGAGGTTTATGGCAATGACATTTTCTGAAGTAACGAAAACATTTGCGACAAGTTTGCCTGGCACTGATAGTTATGTAAAGCTAAGAAAGGCAATGAGAGCACTAATTCAAGATGATCCAAAAAATGCATCGGTTTATTTTTTGATTTTTGGATTTGCTCGTACATATGTTATGTTATATGAAGATCAAGAAGTATCACCACAATTTGCCGAAGATAATCAAAAGCTAATGTTATCGTATCTTAATATTTTAGATGAAGCATTAAAAAAACAAGATGAAAAGTGCCTATATCAAGCATTGAATAAAGTTGTTAATGAATACGAAAATAGCAAAAAGGTTTTTTAAAATTACAGCCTGACATAAAAATGTCGGGCTGTTTTGTTTTTAGTTTAATTAAATATTTCTTAGGAAAGATCATGATAATTTTAGTTAATATGACAGGAATTATTAGCACCTTAGGTACTATTATGCGATCTAGGGCGGGTTGATTTTTTCAATAAATATTAAAAAACCCGCCCCCTAAAGGCGGGTTTTTATTTTGCATGGAAATAAAGTAGTTAACCTGTGCAAAAAAATTAAAAATGGAATTAGCATGAATAAGACTACAAGATTTTCGATACCTATAAATAAGTTCTAAAAACTATAATTATAGATAGTAATGGGCATAAACTAAGATAATAAGTAAGGTGTGATATGAAAGTTTTAAAATTTGGAGGAACATCTGTTGCTAACGCAGAACGCTTTTTGCGAGTTGCAGAAATTATTGAAAATAATGCTAAACAAGAGCAAATCGCTACTGTTTTATCGGCACCTGCTAAAATTACCAACCATTTAGTAGCCATGGTTGAAAAAACGGTTGCTGGGCAAGATATCAAAAGTAACATTTATGATGCTGAAAAGATATTTGCAGATCTATTAGCAGGTCTTGCAAAAGCTCAACCTAATTTTGCTTATGAAGAGATGAAGCATTTTGCTCTTAATGAATTAAATCATGTTAAGCAATTACTTGAGGGTATCCGTTTACTCGGTCAATGTCCTGATAGTATTAATGCATCAATTATTTGTCGTGGAGAAAAGCTATCAATTGCTATTATGCAAGAACTTCTCAAAGCAAGAGGACATACGATCACGGTAATAGATCCTGTTGCTATGCTTATTGCAGAAGGTGATTATTTAGAATCGACTGTTGATATACCACAGTCAACTCATCGAATTGCTGAAATGCACATTCCACAAGACAATTTTATTCTAATGCCTGGTTTTACTGCCGGTAATGAAAAAGGTGAATTAGTTGTGCTTGGACGAAATGGTTCTGATTATTCTGCAGCCGTATTAGCAGCTTGTTTAAGAGCAAATAGCTGTGAAATATGGACCGATGTTGATGGAGTTTATACTTGTGATCCCCGTATTGTACCAGATGCCAAATTACTAAAAACAATGTCTTATCAAGAGGCGATGGAACTTTCATATTTTGGAGCAAAAGTGCTTCATCCAAGAACTATTTTACCTATTGCCCAATTTCAGATTCCTTGTTTAATCAAAAATACAAATAACCCTGATGCGCCAGGCACATTAATTGGTGCTAATATTGTTGACTCAACCACACCTGTGAAAGGTATTACCAATTTAAATAACATGGCAATGATCAATGTTTCAGGTCCTGGATTAAAAGGTATGGTTGGTATGTCGGCACGTGTTTTTTCTGCGATGTCTTATGCTGGCATTTCAGTTGTACTTATTACTCAATCATCATCTGAATACAGCATTAGTTTTTGTGTGCCACAAACAGAACTTTATCGTGCGGAAGAAGCTTTAAGTGATGAATTTTTCTTAGAATTAAAAGATGGATTACTTGAACCGATCGAGGTGATTGAAAGGCTTGCTATTATCTCTGTAGTAGGTGATGGCATGCGTACCTTACGTGGTTTATCAGCTAATTTCTTTACAGCATTAGCCAGAGCTAATATTAATATTGTTGCTATAGCACAAGGTTCATCTGAACGCTCAATTTCAGTTGTAGTTGATAATGATGTTGCTGTAATGGGCGTTCGTGTTGCGCATCAGATGTTATTTGGTACTGATAAAATGCTTGATGTCTTTGTTATTGGTGTTGGTGGGGTTGGTGGTGCGCTTGTCGACCAAATCGGACGTCAACAGAAATGGCTTAAAAACAAACAGATTGATTTGCGAGTATGTGGTTTGTTTAATTCTAAACACAGCATAACCAATAGAGACGGTATTGATCTTAGTAATTGGCGTGATCAAATCAAACAGAGTGATACTAAATATTCATTAGATAGTATTATTGAGTTTGCCAAATCTAATCGATTACTTAATCCGATTCTTGTTGATTGTACTTCTAGTAGCGAAGTATCTGACAAATACGCTGATTTTTTAGCTAATGGCTTTCACGTCGTTACACCAAATAAAAAAGCAAATACTAGCTCAATGGCCTACTATTTACGCTTACGCCAAGAAGCTGCAAAAAGTAAGCGTAAATTCCAATATGATACCAATGTAGGGGCTGGGTTACCGGTAATTGAAAATCTTCAAAATCTACTTAATGCAGGTGATGAGTTAATCAAGTTTTCGGGAATTCTATCGGGATCACTTTCTTTTATATTTGGTAAACTTGATGAAGGCATGTCACTGTCTGAAGCAACTAAATTGGCTAAAGATAAAGGTTTTACTGAACCCGATCCTCGAGACGATCTATCTGGAACCGATGTAGCTAGAAAGTTACTTATTTTAGCTAGAGAATCAGGTTTACAATTAGAATTGGATCAAATCAATGTCGAGTCCGTATTACCTCTTGAATATGCACAAGGTAGCATTGATGATTTCATGGCTAAATTACCGCAGTTAGATGCACAGTTTAAAGCAAAATCTGAACAAGCAGCAAAAGAAGGTAAAGTTCTACGTTATGTGGGTAGTATAGAAAAGCATCAATGCAGTGTTAGAATTGAAGCTGTCGATAGCGAAGATCCTCTTTATAAAGTCAAAAATGGCGAAAATGCCTTAGCTTTTTATACTCGTTATTATCAACCTATTCCTCTTGTATTACGTGGTTATGGTGCTGGTAATGATGTTACTGCAGCAGGCGTTTTTGCTGATATTTTACGTACAACATCAGGTAAAATCGGAGGTTAAATGACTCATAAATCTTTAACTGTTTATGCGCCTGCATCAATGGCCAATATTAGTGTTGGTTTTGATATATTAGGCGCTGCAATTAGCCCGATTGATGGTACTATGCTTGGTGACTGTATTACAGTTAAATCTGCTAAAGAATTTTCCCTTACTAGCAAAGGTCAATTTGTCAGGAAGCTACCACGTGATCCAAAATGTAACATTGTATTTCAATGTTGGCAGCGATTTTGTCAAGCAATGGGTAAAACTTTACCTGTTAGTATGACTCTTGAAAAAAATATGCCAATTGGCTCAGGTTTAGGTTCAAGTGCGTGCTCAGTAGTTGGTGCATTGGTTGCATTAAATGAGTTTTTTGGTAAACCGTTTAATGAATTTGAGATGTTATCCATGATGGGAGAACTTGAAGGCCGTATTTCGGGCAGTGTGCATTATGATAATGTTGCGCCCTGCTATTTAGGAGGGATGCAACTTATTCTCAATGAGATGGGTATAATTAGTGAGTTGATTCCGCACTTTGATGATTGGTATTGGGTGATGGCATATCCAGGTATCAAGGTATCAACGGCTGAGGCACGTGCAATTTTACCTGCTCAGTATCAAAGATCTGATTGTGTAGCACATGGTCGCTATGTGGGGGGATTTTTGCATGCTTGTTATACCAAACAACCTAAGCTGGCTGCCACAATGCTTTTTGATAATATTGCTGAACCTTATCGTAAACAGTTATTACCTAATTTTGATGAAACTCAAAAAAGGGTTAAGCAGCTTGGTGCTTTGTCATCGGGTATTTCAGGTTCAGGACCAACAATGTTTGTGATTGCCGATAAACTTGAAACAGCTCAGCAAATTGAATTATTACTTAAAAAATATTATTTACAAAATGATGAAGGTTTTACTCATATTTGTAAAATTGATACTCAAGGAACAAGAGTTATTTAATGATTACTATAAAAAGTAGAGTTAAATATAACAAAAATGCCAATTATTATTGAACAAGTTGATATTAAAAAGAGTGAAATATTACAGCATAAAGATACCCGGAAAATATTATGAAATTATATAACTTAAAAGATCATTCCCAGCAAGTTAGCTTTGCGCAAGCAGTTCAACAAGGATTAGGAAGAGGACAAGGTTTATTCTTTCCTCAAGAATTACCTAAATTTTCATTAGCTGAAATTGAGTCGTTATTAAAACTTGATTTTATTACTCGAAGTGCCAAGATCTTATCTGCTTTTATTGATGATGAGATTAGCCGTGATGATATGCATAGACTTGTTAAAAATGCATTTCAATTTCCTGCTCCAGTAACTTCAGTGGAAGCAGATATTGGTTCATTAGAGCTATATCATGGACCAACATTGGCATTTAAAGATTTTGGTGGACGCTTTATGGCGCAAGCGTTAGTGCAAGTTGCCGCTGACAAAAAAATTACTATTTTGACTGCTACTTCTGGCGATACTGGTGCGGCTGTTGCTCATGCGTTTTATCATTTACCAAATATTCGCGTCGTGATTTTATATCCAGAAGGTAAAATTAGTCCATTACAAGAAAAGTTATTTTGTACTTTGGGTGATAATATACATACAATTGCTATTCAAAGTGACTTTGATGCGTGTCAAGCCTTAGTTAAAAAGGCATTTGATGATGATGATTTGAAAAAAACAATAGGTTTAAACTCCGCTAACTCAATTAATATTAGCCGATTATTAGCACAAATCTGTTACTATTTTGAAGCTTTTGCACAACTCACATCAACCCAACGTGAACAGTTAGTTATTTCTGTGCCGAGTGGAAATTTTGGTGACTTAACAGCAGGTTTACTTGCGAAAACAATGGGATTACCTATTAAACGCTTTATTGCTGCAACGAATGCCAATGATACAGTACCTCGTTATTTAGAAACCGGTAAGTGGGAACCTCACACAACCATTGCGACATTATCGAATGCAATGGATGTAAGCCAGCCAAATAACTGGCCTCGTATTGAAGAGATTTATAAGCGTGAGGGATGGGCCCTTAAATCACTCGGTCATGCTACTGTTTCTGATGAAGTTGCAAAGCAAACTGTTTGTGAACTTGATCAAAAAGGTTACTTATCTGAACCTCATGGTGCAATTGCTTATCGAGCACTGCGTGATCAGTTACAAGAGGGTGAATATGGACTATTTTTAGGTACGGCACATCCAGCTAAATTTAAAGAGGTCGTTGAAGATATTTTAGGTAAATCAGTTCCATTGCCTAAAGAGTTAGCAGAGCGAGCTGATATGACATTGCTTTCTCATTGTATGCCTGATGATTTTGCTAAATTAAGAGATTTTCTCATTAAATTAAATTGGTAAGTGTTTTATGCCACCAAATAGGTGGCTAATTTTTGAATGTTTGGTGAATCTTCATCATCATATATTTTAATACTATCGATGGTGAAACTAACATTTAAGGTGAATAAGCCATACATCCTTTTCTAGTATAGTGATTAACGTTACAACAATTAAACCCTTGTTTAAATCAAAATTTTCAGATATTGTAATGATTATTTTGTTGCCGTAAGGATACTTTTATGCACTGTCCTTTTTGTAATACAGATGATACAAAGGTGATCGACTCACGTCTTGTTGGTGAAGGATTTCAAGTCCGTCGTAGGCGGCAATGTGTTGAATGTAATGAAAGATTTACTACATTTGAAGTTGCTGAATTAATTATGCCTAATGTCATTAAAAGCAATAAAGTTCGTGAACCATTCAATGAAGATAAATTACGTAATGGTATGAAAAGGGCTCTTGAAAAACGTCCAGTTAGTTTTGATGCCATTGAAGATGCGATTACACGTATAAAATCTAAACTAAGAGCAACAGGTGAACGTGAAGTCCCAGCAAAATTAATTGGTGACTATGTGATTGAAGAACTTAAAAACCTAGATAAAATTGCTTATATTCGTTTTGCTTCGGTTTATTTTAGTTTTGATGATATTGAACAATTTAGTAATGAAATTGCTAAGTTACAACAAAAGTAATTAACAATATGACTGCAATTTGCAATAAAGATCACTTCTACATGCAACAAGCCATTGATTTGGCTAAACTTGGTCGTTTTACAACAACACCAAATCCTAATGTGGGCTGTGTCATTGTTAAAGATGATCAAATAATTGGCAAAGGTTATCACCAAAAAGCTGGTGAGCCTCATGCCGAAGTTCATGCACTAAAAAAGGCTGGTGATGAAGCAATCGGCGCAACTGCTTATGTGACATTAGAGCCTTGTAGTCATTTTGGTCGAACCCCACCTTGTGCTGATGCGCTTATTAAAGCTGGCATCATTCGTGTAGTTATTGCGATGCAAGATCCTAACCCTAATGTTGCAGGTAATGGTATTAAACGCTTAAAAGAAGCAGGAATAGATGTCACCATTGGCGTTTTAACTGAGCAAGCAGAAGCTATTAATAAAGGCTTTTTAAAACTCATGAGAACGGGTATGCCTTATGTTCAACTTAAACTAGCCGCCTCATTAGATGGTAAAATTGCCATGGCATCAGGTGAAAGCAAATGGATAACATCAAATAAGGCAAGAAAAGATGTGCAACAGTTCCGAGCTCAAGCAAGCTGTATTTTAAGTACTCGTGCGACTGTGCAGGCTGATAATGCAAGTTTAACAGTTAGATATAATGAATTACCTGATGAAATAAAAAAAATCTACCTACCAGAAAAAATCCGGCAACCTATTCGTGTAATTATTGACAGCCAAGATCAGCTAACGGGTACTGAAAATATTTTCAATCAGCTAGGTGAAACATGGGTAGTACGAAAAAAAGATAACCTTATTGCAAAACAAAATACCAAATTAATTATAGAATCATCTAGTTGTAAACAAATAGATTTATCTAAATTGTTTGCATTATTAGCCGAAAAACAAATAAATTCGATTTGGGTTGAAGCTGGCGCTCATTTAGCTGGAGCTCTAATAGAACAAGATTTAGTGGATGAATTAATTATTTATTATGCACCAAAATTACTTGGTCATAATGCGTTAGATATGTGTATATTACCAAATCTGCAAAAGCTTTCATTAGCGCCACAATTTCGATTTGAATCGGTTGCTATGGTGGGTGATGATCTTCGACTTATTTTAAAAAGAAAGTCACTTGCAACTTTGTAAAGGGTTAATAACTTTTTTCAGTAACATTCGAAACTAAAAATTTAATAGTAAGTTAGCCGGTATGTATCAGAGAACAAGATTCACCACACTTGATATCGATTTTTCTCAATTTAGATGAGTATCGTATTATCGAAAACTTCGGTTATGCTGATATTTTAGGAACAGGAAAAGTCTGTGGTTATCAAATTCTTTCGGATCATGTTGAGGCATTATCAATTGATGAAGTTATGGATAACACTTTCTTATGTGATAAAGCAAATCAAATTTTAAATTTTCTTGGTTTTGGCTTTAAAATTGGTCAGCCGTTTGAGTTAACCAATCAGTTTAATCATAATTATAGATTTAAAGATCATATCTATGAAGATCACATGCGTTATTATTGTGTTTTCGATAAAATTTTGATTACTCTAGGTATTAATTTGGAAGGGATTTTGGTTTCATTTGAAATGGTTAACAATCAATGTATTATCAATAATTGTCTTGAAATTTTTAGATCTTAGCATTGTCTTCAAATTTTATTTAAAGCATTACTACCATTTGACTATTTTATGGGATAGTTACACTTAATTTGTCTAATTTCTTCATTTGATTTGGTAACAAATAAAAAAAGCGCTATTAATAGCGCTTTTAACTAAAAATTACTGTGCTTATTTTTTAAGCTCAGCGATTTTTTTACGAATATTGTTAGCACGCTCTGTTGAAGATGGATGGCTACTTAAGATTGAAGCGTCACCACCACCTAATTTATCAAATGCAGTTGCAAGACCTGCTGGGTTAATTTTTTTCTTAACTAAGAAATCGAAAGAGTAATTATCCGCATCTTGTTCTTGTTTTTGTGAAAATTGAGAATTAATCACTGCTGATGCTAAAGCGCCTAAACTAGATTTAGATAGAGCGGCAATTTTTGCATTACCAGATGCTGCTGCAGCATCATGTGCTATTTCAGTTGCATAAGCAACTTGCATTGCTTTTTTACTATGACCTAAAGCAACGTGACCTAATTCGTGACCTAAAACGCCTTGAATTTCGTTATCAGTCATCATATCCATTAGACCACTATATACACGAACACAGCCATTAGCCATTGCCCATGCATTAACATCTTTTGTAATGTATACTTTATAGTTGATTGGTGTACCGTTTAGATTATTACCAAGTGTTTTTGCAATTTTATTTAATCGTTTAGTATAAGCGCTTTTTGCTGGAGCAATTCTTGATTGAGCATCCATTTCAGCACATGATTGTTGACTTAATGCTTTAACATCATTATCACTTAGAGTAGCAGCTTGCAAACTTTTCATGCCAAGACTTGTTAAGTCATCTGCGCTCATATTTTTACAACCAGCGAGAGACATTGCAGCAACTAAAGGCAGTGCAACTAACAATGTTTTTTGATGTTTATTCATACTCTTTTCCTTATATTAATATAAATGTCAAATGTCTAATTTCTTTAGACAATTTAAATTTTAACGTAACTTTAATAATAATCAACAAATAATTGCTTGATTAGACATTATCAGGGCTTTAGACTAATGCCTAATTTTTGAGGAACACGATTATGCAACTATCCGATTTTGATTTTTATCTTCCTAAAGAGCTAATTGCCAAACATCCTTCAAAAAATAGAAGTGCATGCCGACTTTTATCTCTTGATAGCCATACAGGTAAAGTTGAAGATAATGTATTTACTGATATTATCGATAAAATCAATCCGGGTGATTTACTTATTTTTAACAATACTAAAGTTATTCCTGCTCGCTTATATGGAAAAAAAGCTTCAGGTGGAAAAATTGAAATATTAATTGAAAGAATATTAGATAATAACCGAGCCCTTGCGCATATTAGAGCATCAAAATCACCCAAAGCAGGTGCTGAACTAATATTAGGTGAAAATGACCCTATTAAGGTTACCATGCTAACACGCCACGATGCTTTATTTGAATTGCAATTTCCGGACGATGTACTTAGTATTTTAAATAAGATAGGTCATATTCCATTACCGCCATATATTGATCGTCCAGATAATGAACAAGATCGCGAAGTTTATCAAACAGTGTATAGTAAAGTGCCAGGAGCCGTTGCTGCGCCCACGGCTGGTCTTCATTTCGATAAATCTTTATTAGAAAAACTAAAACATAAAGGCGTCGAAATGGCATTTGTCACTCTACACGTTGGAGCAGGAACATTCCAACCAGTTAGGGTTGAAAACATTGAAACCCATATTATGCACTCTGAATATGCTGAAGTGCCGGAAACTGTTGTGGAGGCGGTATTAGCATGTAAAGCACGAAACAAAAAAGTTATCGCCGTGGGAACCACTTCTGTTCGAGCTTTAGAAAGTGCAGCACAAAAAACAGGGAAAATAGCCCCTTTTTTTGCCGATACCCAAATTTTTATTTATCCGGGTTATCAATTTAAGGTCATTGATTCGCTCATAACTAATTTTCATTTACCTGAATCAACTTTGATTATGCTTGTTTCTGCCTTTGCTGGTTACGAAAACACTATGAAAGCTTACCAACATGCTGTTAAAGAAAACTATCGATTTTTTAGTTATGGTGATGCAATGTTTATTACAGCACAGAGTAATAAATATTAAAAAAATATCAAATAAATAGCCAATGGAATTGAGCTAAGTTCAAACTTTATTGGCTATATTAAGCTTATCTATATAAATACTTATTTATTGCCTAATCTATCTAAAATACGATCAATACGTTTTGTATTTGATGGATGCGATGTTTTTGTTTTTGAATGAATCGGCATTTTTTTTAACATAGTTACAAGCCCCATTGGGTTAATATTATTGCTCATTAATAATTCCAAGGCATAATTATCGGCTTCAAACTCATATTGTTGAGCAATATCTTCTTTAACAATAACGACTACCTCTTTATTGGTTATCCCAACATAAGGGGCTAGCTTAAATGATTTTATAGCATGCTTAAGAGCAATGTGAGCTTGTTCATGAGCTAAAACTGCCTGTAATTCATTATCGTTTAATAATTTTATTAACCCACTGTTTATGCGAATACAACCATTAGCAGTTGCCCATGCATTAGGATCAGTATTTAAATAAACTTTGTAATTTACTTCAATATTATTAATCTTTTTAGGCAACGTTTGAGTCAGCCCTTCAAGTTTTTGGGTAAGCCAACTATTTTCATTAGCAATAACAGATCGTTTATCTGAGTCAGCACACGCTTTTGCTCCAATAGCCTTGATGTCTTGTTCAGATAAATGTTTAATTTTGTCTGATGTAATAATTAGCGCAACTTCATTATTGAAGTTTTGACAACCAACTAATAAACTAATTGAAAAACATAACATTAAAAATAAATTAATATGCTTCAAATGTCTTAAATCCTTTCAAATATTGTTTATTGACGCCTAGCACGATAAACTAACACTGAAAATTAATGATACGGTGACGTATTATAACAATAATTCGCGCCAAACTGTTTATTTGGTCGCAAGAGGTTAACAAAAAAATGAAATTTGAACTAGATAATACCGATGGGCTTGCTCGTCGAGGACGTATGAAATTCGATCGTCGTGGTGTTGAATATACTGTTGAAACACCTGCTTTTATGCCTGTTGGTACTTATGGCACGGTAAAAGGCATGACCCCAGAAGAGGTTATTGCAACTGGAGCTCAAATATTACTAGGTAATACATTCCATTTATGGTTAAGGCCTGGACAAGAAATCATGCGAAAACATGGTGATTTACATGATTTTATGCAGTGGCATGGTCCAATTTTGACCGATTCGGGAGGGTTTCAAGTCTTTAGTTTAGGTGATATCCGCAAAATCAAAGAGGAAGGTGTTTATTTCCGTAATCCAATTAATGGTGATTCGATTTTCTTATCACCTGAAGTTTCAATGGAAATTCAATATGATCTTGGTTCTGATATTGTGATGATTTTTGATGAATGCGCCCCCTTTCCTGCTGATTGGGATTATGTCAAAAAATCAATGGAAATGTCTTTACGTTGGGCCAAACGTAGCCGAAAGCGTTTTGATGAATTAGGCAACAAAAATGCACTCTTTGGTATTGTGCAAGGCGGAATACATCAAGAATTACGTGATATCTCAATTAAAGGATTGACCGAAATTGGCTTTGATGGCTACGCTGTTGGTGGATTAGCTGTTGGAGAACCCAAAGCTGATATGCATCGCATTTTGGAGGGTACTTGCCCACAATTACCAGCTGATAAACCTCGTTACCTAATGGGAGTGGGTAAACCTGAAGATTTAGTTGAAGGTGTACGTCGAGGCATTGATATGTTTGACTGTGTGATGCCAACCCGTAATGCACGTAATGGTCACTTATTTGTCACAAATGGAGTGATTAAAATTCGTAATGCTAAATATAAAGACGATACTACTCCACTTGATCCTCATTGTGACTGTTATACTTGCAAAAATTATACTAAATCATATCTTCATCACTTAGATAAGTGCGGTGAGATTTTAGGTGCACGCTTAAATACCATTCACAATTTACGTTATTATCAACGTTTAATGGCTGAAATTCGTGAAGCCGTTGCGAACAAACGTTACGAAGATTTTGTCATTGAATTTTATCAACAAATTGGTAAAACACCAGCACCTTTATCGAAATAAGGACATAGCAGATATAAATTTTCATCATAAGTATTGACACTTTTTAGGAAGCGCAGTATTATGCGCTTCCAACGGCGAGTAGCGCAGCTTGGTAGCGCAACTGGTTTGGGACCAGTGGGTCGGAGGTTCGAATCCTCTCTCGCCGACCATTACCACCTTTCAAAACATCATTAACAGAAATTTATAATAATCCATTTAGATACTAAAAAACATGTTAGATTCTACAAGAGAACCTGTAAATAAATTTGTGTATTTACTTATTTTCGAACTACTCTAATGAGTAAAAACAAGGTAAATATAAAATGGATGAACAAAAACTAAGAAAAATGGCAGCAGGCTGGCTAAAAGCATAAAAATGCAGAAATGTTTATGTAAATTAACGGGTTATTATAAATAAACTGGTAATTGAAACCGTATTAAATAAAGAATTTACCGAGCATCCGTTACCTTTAATTTTAAAATACACAAAATTTAGGAAGAAGGGCGTTTATAGCTTATGTGTAGGAAAACGCCGAGTTTTTACACTTCATGACTACAATAATCCTCTAAAAACTCATAAGCCGTTTTCCCTGAAATCGCTTTATGCGGTTTAACCGTATTATAAAAATTAATAAAGCGTTTAAGTTTTTGTTTTCTCTCTTTTGAATCGCTAAATATTTGCTGATTATGCCACATCTCAATTCAAAGTTCGTATTACCCTTTTCGGCTTTCCCATTTGTTTCTTGGCATGCGGTTTTGGTGAATTTTTGATTAATACGATGGTTATTACACGTTTTAACAAATAGGTGTTCACTTGTGCCTTGATATTCACGTCCATTATCGGAATAAACACATTCAATGGTATAAGGATACTGGGCTAACTATCTTGTCTGTGATAAGGCGTTAGTTTTGTTTTTTTGTGTATATTCATTACCGTAGTTTCTCAAATTACTGTAAACAATGCTAGTAAATCCTACAAACAGACTATAGACAATTAGTTGTTTATATTATATTATTCTTCAATTAGATAATTTAAAGAAATTAAGCAGTGTAAAAAACTCGAAAAACGAGCAAAAAAAAACTAACAAATTGAATTGTTAGCAAATATATTGAAATATGGAATGGGTAGTGATAAAATGATTGCCAACAACCAACAACCAACAACCAACAACCAACAACCAACAACCAACAACCAACAACCAACAACCAACAACCAACAACCAACAACCAACAACCAACAACCAACAAC
>NZ_LZHC01000066.1:0-3583 GCF_001690535.1 Gilliamella sp. Bif1-4
GTCTATGTAGCGACTGGTTTGCCTAGCAATCACTTTTCGTCCATATAAATCGATAATCACCGACAAATATAACCAACCTTCACCCGTTTTAATATAAGTAATATCGGTTACCCATGTTTTATTAGGTTTATCAGGATTAAATTGCCTATCTAACGTGTTGGGCGCAATATTGTGATGAGCCTTGTCTGTTTTATGCTTGAATTTACGTGCTGCTTTACTCCGTAATCCCAATTGTTGCAAAACACGGCTAATTGTCCTTTCTGAAACTTGATAGCCTGCTTCTCTTGCATCATGAAGCAGGCTTGGCGCACCCAAACGGGCTTTATGTTGCCAATACTGCTTTTGGATATACTCGCTGAGTTTAACTGATTTGTTTGCTCTTTTTAACCAAGCATAATAACCCGATGAACTGACACCAAGTAATGAGCATATCCTAGTAACGGGATAGCAGGTTAAATGATTTTTCATATAAGCGTACTTCATCGACTTGGATTGTTGATGAAGTACACATGCGCCTTTTTTAGTATATCATTAGCCATTTTCAGTTCTTTAATCTCTTTTTCTAACGCCATAATCCGCTGTTGCTCAGCGGTTAACTCTCGACGGCTGGTTTTATTCGGGGAAAGTTGCCTAATCCATTTATCTAGGGTTGATTTACCCACACCTAGATGATTGGCAAGTTCGCTGATAGAAAGGTGTGCATTAGATAACGCATAATCCACTGATTGTTGTTTGAATTCGATATTAAATTTTTTGACCATGATATTTGTCTCCTATGATTTTTGTTTATACCATAGAGGCAACTTTTGTCCACTTTTTTGGCGAGGATCATAATATTGATTGAGCAGTTCGGCGCGTTGGCTTGATGCCATTTGCGATAGGTTCATACTTGATAACTCGGTTTGCATGTTAAGTTTTGTCACTGTGGGTAACTCTGGTTTTATGAGGTTTTTATTAAAATGAGCCAAAGCGTTATCACTCCCAAATTGTTGCCTATAATCATCCCAATCACATTTATAATCTGTATCAGGAATGGAGTAATAACCATTTACCGCTTGAGACGCTTCTATTGCTTTAGCTAAGCCCGTATTTGGGCTTTGGCCAATATCGTTATCACCAGCAATAATGATTTTAGCGGTTGGATTCAGTTCACGAATAGACTTAGCCACATGAATAAGATTGCCTGCATCCATTGCTGATATAACCATAGATTGTTGGCGGAATTCCGCTATCGATATCCCTGTAGCTAAACCCTCACAGATAATAATTTCATTGTGTGCGAGCAAATTTGCGCACACCTCGGCAGGTCTACTCAATATTGAGCGCACTAATATAAAAGCACTTTTCTTATTTGAGCCTCTCATTAAGTGCTTACTGCCGTCAGGTTCGATAAATTGGCCACCTGCGTATTCATTATGAAGATTCAGCATGGGCACAAAAATGCGCCCGTTATCTAACAAGGGTAAATCAAAGGTTAACCCTTTCTTGGTCAGGTATTGAGATTGCCCTAATGTTGCTTTAGATAGCAAATACTCGACCTTTTTACATACGGGATTATCTGGTATGTTATCATTATGTAATGGTTCAGAATCTATTTTTCTAAATGCGAGATTTTCCCGTATTTGGTTATTCGGATTAGACAGATTTAAACACTCCACTACTTTACTCGATGCTTCTTTAGCGTCGCATTGATAATAGTTTTTGATAAGCTCTAAGCCGTCACCACTACCACACTGGTTACAAATGTAAGTACCTCTACCATTTTGGTTATCAAATCTAAATCTATCTTTACCGCCACAGACAGGGCAGGGGCAATGCTTGCCATTACCCACTTCAATACCTAATGATTGAAAGATATAATCCCATTTACCTACGGCTTGGGCTGTAATTTCATTGATTTTCATTACATCCCCCTTAATGAATTATCGCGCTAGATTCAGCTTTGATATCTTCGGCTAAATCAATAAATAACGTTGCAAGCATTTCTTGCCCGAATTGCGTTAGTGTCATAGGTTTATCGTCACTTTCGGCGTACATCTTTTTTAATAGCCCATAGGTGCGGTTTAACCCCTCACTTTCGCCAAAGTCTTCAATCAAACATTCTTCAAGGCTAACTTTTAACCCTAAAACAATTAAATCTTTGTCAATATCAATCTTGATACCCTCATGAATAAACACCTTGGCACCGTTTTTATTAATCTGCTCAATTAAAAATAAGCCTGCTATAATCGCCATGGTAGAATCAACGATACTATGATGAATTGCTGTTACTTCTTGCTGATTATCCATGATTTACCCCCTTAATTTGTGTCATGTATCGCCTAACTTCGGGCGGTAGTCGCTTGGTGACATCGGCGAGTAAGTTAGGGATTTCATCCTTGCCAAAAGAAAATAGTGCTACATATTTGCCATTTTTAAGCCTTAATGCGGTAATAGTGCCGTCATCGTTATGGACAAAATCAAACTCTTTCATTCTTTGCCTCCTTGCGCTCGGTTTCGCTTCTAAATAGCTTTTTAGAATCGTTAATCAAGTCTGATACAGCATCAAGGGCATAGGCGCGTAACTCATCATTAATTGGCATATCCGAATCACAATCCACCATTAAAAGCATGGTGATAGCGTTGGCTTGTCCTAGTTTTGTATTGATAGTATTCATTGCGTCCAGTGAGATATTAGCCATTGTTTTTCTCCTCCATTAACCCGTACTCTTGTAACTCATCAAAAGCTTGCTCTACTAAATCAACGATAACCTGATCCTCGCCAAAAAAGTGGACAAAAGTTGCCTCTATGGTATAAACAAAAATCATAGGAGACAAATATCATGGTCAAAAAATTTAATATCGAATTCAAACAACAATCAGTGGATTATGCGTTATCTAATGCACACCTTTCTATCAGCGAACTTGCCAATCATCTAGGTGTGGGTAAATCAACCCTAGATAAATGGATTAGGCAACTTTCCCCGAATAAAACCAGCCGTCGAGAGTTAACCGCTGAGCAACAGCGGATTATGGCGTTAGAAAAAGAGATTAAAGAACTGAAAATGGCTAATGATATACTAAAAAAGGCGCATGTGTACTTCATCAACAATCCAAGTCGATGAAGTACGCTTATATGAAAAATCATTTAACCTGCTATCCCGTTACTAGGATATGCTCATTACTTGGTGTCAGTTCATCGGGTTATTATGCTTGGTTAAAAAGAGCAAACAAATCAGTTAAACTCAGCGAGTATATCCAAAAGCAGTATTGGCAACATAAAGCCCGTTTGGGTGCGCCAAGCCTGCTTCATGATGCAAGAGAAGCAGGCTATCAAGTTTCAGAAAGGACAATTAGCCGTGTTTTGCAACAATTGGGATTACGGAGTAAAGCAGCACGTAAATTCAAGCATAAAACAGACAAGGCTCATCACAATATTGCGCCCAACACGTTAGATAGGCAATTTAATCCTGATAAGCCTAATAAAACATGGGTAACCGATATTACTTATATTAAAACGGGTGAAGGTTGGTTATATTTGTCGGTGATTATCGATTTATATGGACGAAAAGTGATTGCTAGGCAAACCAGTCGCTACATAGAC
>NZ_LZHC01000067.1:0-351 GCF_001690535.1 Gilliamella sp. Bif1-4
TATTAATGCCTCGGCGAGCAAAACGAAAATGGACAGCAACTGGCAAAGTGTGACCGACCAATCGGGCATCTTTGCCGGCAGTGGTGGCTATGACATTAAGGTCGGGAACAACACCGACTTAAAAGGGGCGGTGATATCATCAGAAGCGAAAGACAAGAGCCAAAACCGCCTTGACACAGGCACAATCAGCTTTAGTGATATCGAAAACAAAGCGGACTACCAAGTCAGTAGCAGCAGTGCAGGGGTAAGCTCTAGCGGCATGCCATCGATGCCAACCAGTCGCAATAAAAACGAAAGCGAGCATTCGACGACGCATTCAGCGGTATCGGAAGGGACGATAATTATCCGCAA
>NZ_LZHC01000068.1:0-1146 GCF_001690535.1 Gilliamella sp. Bif1-4
AATCATATAGACCGGATAAGAGCCGAATCCAAGGCAAAAGAAGCGGTTGAAAAGGAAAAAGAGAAAAGTAAAAACAAGGGACTAACAGAAGAAGAGCAACAAAAAATCTACGAAGACGCCTACAAAAAGGCGATGAACGAAGGCATGTCAGCGATGGGCAGTGACACCCGTCAAGGCATTGACATGGCGGTTAGCCTCATCAACGGCTTAATCAGTGGCGACATGACAGGGGCCGCCGCAGGGGCACTCGCGCCGAAGATAGCAACTATTATAAAACAGCATACGGAAGGTGATATAGTTGCCAATACTGTCAGCCATGCCATACTCGGTGCGGTGGTAGCCGAGCTGCAAGGCAACTCCGCCCTAGTGGGTGGCTTAGGTGCTGCTGCAAGTGAACGTGGTGCTGAGGTTATCATGGGTATTCTTTACCCAGGTAAAACAGTAGCGGAATTATCACAAGAAGAAAGACAACAAATCAGCGCCCTATCACAACTCGCCACAGGCCTTGCGATAGCCGCTGCCGGTGGTGATATTCAAGATGTGAATACTGGCGTTGCTGCGGGTAAAAATGCGGTTGAGAATAATTATTTAAATGTATCAGAAGATAAAAAGAGAAAAGATGCACAGGCCCAATTAGACCTAATTGAAAAAGGAATAATGATTGTTTCGGATGACCGAAAACAAGAACTACAAGGTCAAGTCGCTGTATTAAATGCTTTGGATGAGCAACGAAATGAAATTTTAAATACGGTTTGCCAGAATTTAAGTTCATTAGAATGCAGTGCAGCCAGAGCAGATCTACAAGCAGCATACGATAGTTATTTTAAAACGATCAAACCAGAAGATTATATAGCCTATAATGATGCTTATTCTAACTATACTAAGTACTATGATGGTTATAAACAAATATTGAGCCAGATAAACAAATTAGAAGGACAAGATCTTGCAGCTTTTAATGAATATAAAGCTCAGAATTTGTCAGAAGGTTTAGGGATTAGTATTGAATCTGCCCGGAACTTGATTAAATTTGATAACGCAATGCATTCGGCAGCAATAATTGCTTCAGCGGTTGTTGGTCAAAATAGTGTTAAATCTGCTGGAAAGGGAACGACACTCCCTAACGGTTATACTTCACAAGGAGCTAAT
>NZ_LZHC01000069.1:0-8151 GCF_001690535.1 Gilliamella sp. Bif1-4
ATGTCGTTATTCGCTTGTAAATATGCCAATCTATCCGCATTTAATCTGCCACTGCTGTTGATGCTATCTTTCGCTTGAATAATGATGGCGCCCGCATCAATCAAACCTTGGTTATTGACGTTATTACCTAATAAGGCAACTCGGTTTTTACCTAATATCGTCCCCGAGGATTCGATATCTTTCTCCGCCAGCACCGTAACACTTTTTCCCGATAATAATGCCCCGTCCGTCGTTAATTGTGGGCGGTTAACAAGGTATACTTGTGGCACCAATACCGATACCGCTTGTCCATCAACCTGCACCGTTTTGCTTTCTAGCCAAACTATATCACTGGTTAAGGCTTTCATTTGTTCCGCTGACAGCGAGGCACCTATCGATAATCCGTACTGCTTAGCGAATTCGACTCCCGCATTCATCAGTGCTTTATATTGCTCCAAGTCACTGGTGTAATCACCAATATATCGATGCCCCGTTAAGGTAACAATTTGCTCGCGGATGAGCTGTTGCTCGTAATAACCATCCCCTAACCGTTTTTGGATATTATTCGGATCAACCCTTAAGCGGTTGAACATGTAATCGGAACTTAACCATTTTTTGCGGTTGGTGAAACGGCTGTCAGTTTCAACAAGATAGTTGCTCTTTGGGTCTTTGTTAATGATTGATAAGCTATTTTGCGGTAAGGTTAAATTAGGCTCAACAAAGATAATGGAATCAGCGTAATGCTGACTATCTTCACTGGTCACTTTTTGATTAGTGTCAATAATGGGGGTATCTGGCTTTTCAACGCTATCCGGTTGAATGATAGGGTTTGTGATCGGCAAATCATCCAATGGGTGTTCGGTTGAAATATTGATATTGCCCTTTTCTTTACCATTGTTGATGATAGCTTCAAGGGAATTGTCGAGGTGTTTATCTGTTTTGACTTCGGTCACAATCGGATTAACAATGTGCCCTACGCTAATTTTTTCTTCTTCTCGCTGCTGCAAGTCAATTTGGGTTTTATCCACATTGGTGTGGGACTCCATTTTGGCATGCTCAAGATCGATAGTGGTGACGGATTGGTTTTTATAATCTTTCCACCTTGCTCTTTTTTTATATACGGCTTTACCGTGCTTATTCTCTTTTTCTCGGTAATGATAAATTTCATCGCCAGTATCGGAAATGGTGCGCTGGCCTTTTAATGAGTGATTATTAAGTGTGCCGGTCATAATATCTAAGGCATTACCAGCAACAATTTTACTGTTGTCATTCTCTAAATGGTCGGATTGTATACGCAAATCTTTACCAGAGATGATTTCTGCCGGTGCCGTACTTTTGATTTTAGTTTCATAAATATTTCTTGTGTAATCATATTCATAATACTTATGAGTGGAATCAAAAGCGCCATTATTTGAATGCAAAACAGGGTATCTGTGCCGCTTTTTAGGGCTAGTGCGAATGCTGACTTCATCGGGTTTATATCGCCGAGCATCACCGAGAGGTGAATATTCAACAATATGTTGCCTTTCTACCAAGACCTCTTCAGTTTCAATATGGTCATTAATGTTGTTAATGTGGTTAACTTTTAAGGCCATATCGTCAGCCGATTCAATCCGTGCTGAATGGTTGTTTAATGTTTGCCCCTCAATGTACATATCCCCTAAGCTGAGTATCAAAGCGTGATTGGTGTTATTTAACGTGTCAACATCCAATAAGAGTGCTTCCCTTGCCGCAATAGTGGGGGCAACAGGGCTGGATAAAGAAGCAGCACGGTTGTTCACCTCATGGGCTTTGATAGAAATCCAATCCCCATATAAACGTGCACCCTCTAGATTGTCAAAACGCTGCGAAGCGTTCACATTGACCTCGCCACCATCAATAAGCCCTTTATTTTCCAATACACGACTATTGGTGTTGATTTCCTCCGATTCGATAATACCCTTTTCTGTGTTTTTAATTTCATCACTCTTAAGGGTAATGGCTTGACCTGATGAGATTTTACCGTCATTGGTAATATGGCTTGCATTGATTAATATATCTTTATTGGCTAGCAAGCTGTTTTTGTTATCAAACCCATGCGTTAAATTAAGCTCAATATTGTTTTCAGCAAGCAGTTCTCCATCACCACTAAGTTGATTGGCGTTAATGGCAATATCATTGGCTAATAAACGGGCTTGGCTGTTGGCTATTTCATCCGCTTGAATATGTAATAACGTTTTGGCAATGATATCCGCTTGTTGGTTTTCAAGTGATTGTGTTTTTAGCTCAATTTTTTCTGCATTAAATTTAGCATTCTGATTAGTAATGGTATTAGCAATAATCTTTAATAAACTTGCCGTTTCAAGTTTTGACTGGCTATTATTAATCGAATTGGCCTCAATTAAAATGCCATTATTGGCCGTCGTTGTTGCGTGTTGATTATCAATAGCCCCATGAGACTGCAATTGAATTTGTTGCATCGCTATGAGCTTGGCATGATTATTGGTTAAATTATTTTCTGCATGTAACCGAATATTGCCCATGCTCAATAATTTTGCTTGTTGGTTATCAACGGTTTGTCCATCTAAGGTGATATCACCTTTAGCCTGAATATCAGCAGACTGATTATTGATATAATTTGCTTCAATTGTTAGGTCGCTTTCTGCGATTAATTGTGCTTGGTGATTATTCACATCATTGGCCGTAATTGCCAATACCCCTTTACTGCTTAACTCAGAATCTTCATTATCTAAAGAATCTGCATGAATGATAAGACCATCTTGCCCTGAGATAAGCATCGCATGTTGGTTAGCTAGATGGGCATTGACATCCATTTGCATACCTTGTTTGGCTTGTAAGGCGGCATTACGATTATCAAGGTTGTTGGTATGAATCGAAATGCGTTTATCTGCTAGCCATAAAGCGTTTTGATTATTTATTTCGTTACTGTTTATCGAAATATCTTGTTTAGCGGATAATGTGCTATCTTGATTATTTGTTTTGTTGGCGTCAATACGTATCGAATCATTAGTAATTAATGTCGCTGATTGATTATCAAATTCAGTACTTTGAATATCAATCCCTTTTTCTGCATTAAAATAAGCAGATTGGTTAGCTAATTTTTTAGCGGTTAATGATAATTGACCACCCGATATTAAGGTTGCCTCGTTATTATTTAATGTATCGGCTTTGACGGTAATATCATTATTGGCTTTAAATACAGATGAATGATTATCAATGTCATCACTATCAATAGTAATAGCATTTTGACTGACCCATTTGACTAATGCGCTATTAAGCTTTTTGGCTTTTATGGCAATATTATCATCCGCTTTTAATATAGATGACTGACTATTAAGTTCATCCGCATTAAGCGTGACTTCGTTACCCGCTACCAATAAGTTATTCTGATTATTAATTTGCTTGGCAGCCATATTAATTTTATTTTGTGTTCGAATGTCAGCGTTTTGATTATCTAATTGCTCATCAGCATTAAACTCAACATCGCCTGTCGCAATCATGGTGCTATGTTGATTATGAATCTTTTTACCTTGCATAGTCAGGTCATGACCAGACTTGATTTTCGAACGTTGATTATTAATTAACTGTGACTCAAGCTTTAGTTTATCACCGGAAATGAGTATTGCATCAGCATTGTCCAATTTGTCGGTAGCCATTATAGATAGTGCCTTACCCGATTGCATGGCCAAATGACGGTTATCAATGTCTTTACCTTCGATATTTATCGATTGCTGGCTAATGATTTGTGCATTTTGGTTGTCAATGTCGTTAGCCTGAATATGAATAGCAGCTAATGCATTAATTTGGGTATTTTGGTTATTAACATTGTTCGACAATAAATCAATTTTTCCATAACTGAACAATTTGCTGTTATGATTATTTAAATACGGTGCTTTAAAGTAAATATCTTTATAGCTTGATATTGACGAATTTTGATTATTAATCGTTTGTGCATTAGCGGTGATATTGCCTTCACTAATCCATTTTGCGTTGTTATTCTCTAATTGTGAAGTTGCTGTAACGGTTATGTCATCTTTGGCACTTAATGTTGCTTCATTTAATTTAACTGTGTTTGCTTCAATGGTTGACTGTTTTTCACTCACCATTAAGCCATTCGTGGCATCAATATAATCTGATGCATTCAGTTTTATATTCCCTTTGGCTTTAACTTTTGATTTTTGCGCATCAATATGTGAGCTGGTAATATGGATATCATTATTGCTAACTAATGTGCCCTCATTAACCCATAGTTGCTCCGCTGTTATCGCTATGCTATCGCTAGCGCTGAGCTCGGCATTATTATTATTTATATTTTTACCTTGTAGCGTTAAGCCAGAATTAGTCAGTAATTGTGCGGATTGATTGTTTTGTTCGGCTGAATTAATGGATAAATACCCATTGGATTTTAATTCTGCAGATTGGTTATTAACCTGTTGCCCATCAATAGCAATATTATGCAGTGCGGTAAATTTTGCATATTGATTAAAAAATTGCTTAACATTGATATTAATCGTTTTTTCTGAAATAAATGTCGACGAATGATTATCAACTAGCCCACTGTTAATATTAATATCACCTTTTGCCCTTAACGCCGCTTTTTGGTTGTTGATTTGATTGGCATGAACAGTCAAAACACCTTCAGTTAATAACTCAGACTGCTGATTATTAAACTGATGGCTATCAATGGTTAAATCTTTTTTCGATTGTAATGTGGATTTCTGGTTTTCTAATGTATCAGATTTTATTTGCAAACCATCATTAGTGACTAACAATGATTCGTTATTCGTAATATGTTGCCCTTTTAAATTAATCGCCCCTTCTGCCAAAAGCATCGACTTGTGATTATCAATAAAACGCCCTGCATTAAAATTAATTTTATTACCTGTATTGAGTTTTGATTGAGCATTATTGATACTACTGCCATTAAAGGTTATGTCTCCTTTAGCCAATATAACAGATTGTTGGTTATCAATTACGTTACCTGTAGCTGAATAAGATGCATTAGTTTTAACTTGTAAATGGCGGCTATCAATGGAATTATTCGCCTGTAGAAGGATATCTTTTTCACTATGGATTGTTGCTGTGTTGATATCAATATTTTCAGCCGTTAATGTGACCGATTCAGCACTATTTTGGCTGTTGGCTAGATTAATATTCTTTTGTGCATTAACTTTAACGTGTTGACCTGCCAGATTTTTACCCGTGAGTGAAATATTATTGGCATCTGCGGTAATATTGCTTTTTTGTGTTAATTTTCCCTGTTCATCAATCCCCGCGGCAATCGTGCTTTTTTGCGTACTATTTATTTCCGAAGCTTTAAGCGTAATGTCATTTTTTGCAACTAATGTTCCTTCATTGACTATTGATTTTTCACTGTTTAACTTGATGTTTTGTTTACTGTATATCTGCTTACTGTTGTGAATGTCGTTTTGACTGCTTAAACGGATATCTTGCTGAGCCTGTATCGCCCCTGTATTGACGATTTTACCCTCCGCCGTTAGGGTTATATTGCCAACACTCGCACCCAATTCTCCTGCATTATGTACACCAACCCCCTTTTCAGTGCCCACTAGGTTGATTTTGCCTGCATACATCCCTCCCAATGCGGATACATCTATCGATACTTCAGGTTTGTCGCCTACCTGTTCATCCAATGGGGTGATTTTTTGGGTGTCTTGGCTGACTTTATTGCGACCCGTCACTACATTTAAGTCATTCGCCCAAACCGCTGAGTTTATCGATACCGTGCGTGCAATTAAATCCGTATAACTTTGCGTTGAACTGTCAAATCCTTTACCTGTCACCGCGATATGACCTTGTTCAACCTGATAACCCGTCAAATCACCATTTTCTATTATCGGCTTTCCCGTCGTTAGCGTGCCACGACTGGCATTAATAAAACCACAACCATTACAGGTTATTCCCGATGGGTTGGCAATGATAACTTGTGCCTTTTGACCCGCTACTTCAACCACCCCATTTAATTGACTAGGATTGCGTGAGTTGACTTCGTTTAAAATAATTTTAGCACTACCTGTGGCATTTAATAGCTCATTACCTTGAACATACCCCCCAATCTGGGTTTTGCTTGCCTTACTACTGTTATTTAAAATGACACCTTGCTTCGATACATCAAACTGTTGGTATTTATTATGTGATACCCCTTTCTTATTCGGCGTTTGAATATTAATCTGCGTTGTGCCATTGGCTGTTGAGCCAATCAGAGGCTGTTGATGTTTGCTGGCTTGACGGTCTGGGACAATGTGGTTGCCATAAACTGGAGCGCTAATACTCACAAAACCTAACGAAATAGATACAAGAAAGGTTATCGGTCTTAATTTAGCAAAAAGCGATTTGAAACTGGCTTGCTCTCTTGTTGATGAAGTTTGTTCACTACCTATCGGTGTTTTAGTTATATCCGCAACGACCATCTGCATGCCACGTTTTTTGTTAAAAATAACTCGGTATAACTTCTTATTCATCGCTTAATTCCTTTCTCTTATTATCTTTTCTAATATTGATTCTGTATTTATCTTGCTTTACTTCTCTCTTTTTTGACTATTAAATCGTCATGTAATATTAATAATTCCAATTGACACTAAACCCTAAGACTAAGGGGTTAGTGTTAAAACCTTTGGGTTTTCGTATCGGTTTTCCCGCAAAGAGGTCATAGTAAAATCCATAATTATTACCTCTGATTCCAATAACACCTCCCGTTAGGTGCCTCCCCAACAAATATTCACTTTTTGCTCCTGATACTTCACCTGTATCAATCCCTAAGTAAGGTTCATGATTAAACGGTGCTTGCCAAGCAAGCTCATTACGCACATACCACCCCCGGTCTGCTTTTAACGTTAATTCACCATCAAAACCGCGTACGCTCCAACGTCCGCCTATCGAAAACTGGTCTGGTGAAGTTAAACGCTCGCCTCGAGTATATTGACCTTGATAGTCGATATGATAACGATATTGTTGCTCACCTAAACGAAAAGGAATATTGGCCGCAAAGTTAACTAGAAAAATATTCGATAATGCACTGCCGTTATCTTCCGGATTAAGCTCCTCTGGCGCTTTTTGTGCATTGAACCATCTCACGCCTTTTTGATATGACACCCCCGCATCCAATACTATATCGTTAATATAATGCCGATGTTGTAAACCTAATTGCCAGTTTGTGGTCTTCCTTTGCTGGATTTCGATTTCCGTTTCATTGATATAGTTATGCGATTGACGCAAGTTAATGCCATAACTTAATGTCGTTTTTTGTGATTCATTTCGATGAATCACTCGACTGAGCTGTACATTTGCGCTCCGACTGCGACCACTGTATTTGTAATCTTCATTTTGTCCCGCTACCGTTTGATGATATTTATTCCCCGATAACGAAGCACTAAGCAACCAATATCCCCATGGCACAGAATACGATAATAAATAGTTACGTGAGCCATATTTCCCTTTGCCGTTTAAATCATGTCCCCCTGATGCATAAAAAGAATCACTTAATGACAAAATGTTGTCCAAATAAAAGGTTACCCCTCCTTGATCCCGCCCTGTCGTCTTTGTACCTGAATCATCCACCGATAAACCTAATCGCCACATCTTTGTCTGTTTTCGAGCTATTACAATATCACTTTCACCTGGTTTGTCTCCTGGGACTAACTGCATCTGCGCACTTACGGTGGGTAAACGTTGTAAATTTTCAAGCCCTTGCTCAATATCGCGTAAATTGAGTGTTTTGCCTTCTCTAACTGGCATGGCACTATAAAGCTGCGCATATTTATCACTATCATCACTATAGTTAACGTGCCTAACTTTACCTTCAACAAGCAATAATTTTAACGTCCCATTCGCTAAATCTTGCTCTGGGGCTACAACTCGAGTTGTAATAAAACCATAACTTACCAAGCGGTCTTGCAACTGACTCATCAATAAATTAATACCTTCCCCCCCCAAACAACGATGCTCAGCTTGTTGAGCGAGTTTCTTTAAAGGGATAAACCAAGGTAATTTGTCACGATCAATTAATTCAACTCGATTAATATTGAAACATAATGACTCAACAGGAAATTCTATCTCGCCAACGGTTTTACTTGGCGGTAATAAATGAATATCAGGAGAAGTTGGATTTAATGAATCCTCTAGCGCTTTTTGACGCTCTTGCTGGTGAATTAA
>NZ_LZHC01000070.1:0-3398 GCF_001690535.1 Gilliamella sp. Bif1-4
AAATACTGAATCTTTATTAGAATTAAATACTGTTTTAAGTCGACTTGGTGCTAAAAGTTCAAATAAGCAATTCCAAGATTTTATAAAAGAAAAAGTTGAGAATAATGTAGCAAAATCACAAAAAGGTAATAAATCAAGTAAGTTTGGCGAGCATGTAAAAAATGAAAATCAGATTACTGAAAATTGGAATAATACCAATCAGGCTCATAATGTTGCTAACTCATCAAAATTAAAAGATAATTTAACAAACGAGAATTTAAACAATATAGCTAAACAAGATCCAAGATTATCTGCTGTAGTAAAAGGGGGAAATAGAGAGTTAAATTATGGTGTAGGTACTGGTACGTCAGCTGAAGCAAATAAATTAGGAATGATATGGGTTGGTGATGGAGCTAAACAAACGTCTAATGGTGGATGGATTAGTGCTGATGGGACGAGAGGATATCGACCTCCATCCAGTAAACCTAACAGCCCTTATGCTGAAACGGGTGTTCAAGCTAATTTTGAAACATATAAATTTGATGTTGATGGTAAGAGAATAAAAGTAGGTAATGGGCATTTAAATATCAAGGACTAAAAATGAAAATATTATTAAAATCGGTGGGTTCCATAGATTATGACCCAGTTATATATTTTCCTGAAGAAGAAAACCTTTTTGGAATAACATTAACTTTATCTATAGGTCCAGATAATGAAATTGGTAGTGAGTATTTTGAACTGTTTGTATGTACGCCCGAATGGTTGTGTAAGCATCAATGGTTACCAGTATTGATTCGTCATATGTTAATAGTTAGAAAATATGATTTTGAGGAAATAAAAGACACAATAAATAAATATATTGAGATGTGTACTTGTGATACTTGGTTGGAAACAGCCCAAAAACTTTCAAGGTATTTTGCTTGGGAATATGAAGATTATAAACTCTAGTAAATAATGATAAAGTTCCTATCTAAAATTGATGTGGTAACTCAAATTTAACCATACAATCCAAACACTATATTAGTGTATTTTTTATTAAAAAAGTGGCAGTTAATACTGTCACGAAATTCGATAATTAAATTTTTTATTACTAATTTTAACTTAACATGTATTTTAGTGATTATTATTTTTATGCGCCATTGTAGTAAATAAAGCCTACTTGCTATATTGTTTATAGTGTCATATATCTCTATTCAAAATAAAAAATACATTAAGTTATTATTTTTTACTCACAAAAAATTAGTCAGAAAAGCGATTGATTTTATTTGATTTTTCTTGGTGTTTTTTATGCTAGCCGTGGCGGTGATAGCCTCAGAAGCGAAAGACAAGAGCCAAAACCGCCTTGACACCGGCACAATCAGCTTTAGTGATATCGAAAACAAAGCGGACTACCAAGTCAGTAGCAGCAGTGCAGGGGTAAGCTCTAGCGGCATGCCATCGATGCCAACCAGTCGCAATAAAAACGAAAGCGAACATTCGACGACGCATTCAGCGGTATCGGAAGGGACGATAATTATCCGCAATAAGGATGCTCAAAAACAAGATATCAACGAATTAAGCCATGATACTGAGCAAGCGAATAACGAGCTCAAACACATTTTTAACAAACAAAAAGAGCAAGACATCATCGACCAAACGCATTTAGTGAGTGAAATTGGTGGTGAAACGTTAACGATGCTTAATCATATAGACCGGATAAGAGCCGAATCCAAGGCAAAAGAAGCGGTTGAAAAGGAAAAAGAGAAAAGTAAAAACAAGGGACTAACAGAAGAAGAGCAACAAAAAATCTACGAAGACGCCTACAAAGAATCGATGAATCAAGGCATGTCAGCGATGGGCAGTGACACCCGTCAAGGCATTGACATGGCGGTTAGCCTCATCAACGGTTTAATCAGTGGTGACATGACAGGGGCTGCCGCAGGGGCACTTGCACCAAAAATTGCGACTATTATCAAACAACAGACCGAAGGAAACACCCTCGCCAACACCGTCAGCCATGCCATACTCGGTGCGGTGGTAGCCGAGCTACAAGGCAACTCTGCTCTAGTGGGTGGCTTAGGTGCTGCTGCAAGTGAACGTGGTGCTGAGGTTATCATGGGTATTCTTTACCCAGGTAAAACAGTAGCGGAATTATCACAAGAAGAAAGACAACAAATCAGCGCCCTATCACAACTAGCGACAGGTCTTGCAATAGCCGCTGCCGGTGGTGATATCCAAGATATCAATACAGGCGTTGCGGCAGGGAAAAATGCGGTTGAGAATAATGGATTAAGTTGGGGTGATGGTGGATTTGGTGGCGATTTTATTGGTCTTTCACCTGAAACACGGGCAAATTATGAAGGTATCCTCCATGCCTCAGCAGCAGGTTATTTAACTCAAGAAGAAACAGAGGAAGCACTAGAAAGGCTCATAACAGGTAAAGATATGCCTAATGGTAGCGATTATGTTGAACTCTGGATGCGAGCCCCAGAGCAAATAGGTGCATTTTTACCAGGGCCAATTAGTGCCGCTATGGCGGCACTTGCTATGGCTGATAAGTCTTTAACCGACACTGACAAAGCTGATTTGATTTCAGTATTAAATAAAGCTACAGGTGATTATTTATCTGGTGCAGATACTGAATCTTGATCCTCGCCAAAATATTAGACAGTGCCCGCCTCTATCATTTTTTCGTTTTGGTAATATTGTTGTTCATATTGTTCAGGTGATACCCAGCCATTGGCTGAATGACGGCGTATCCGATTATAATAGATTTCAATATATTCAAATAGTGCTTTATTAGCCTGCTTCCTCGTTTTGTAGTAACAGTCATGAATAATATGTGTTTTGAGTGTATGAAAAAAACTCTCAACAACCGCATTATCAAAGCAGTTGCCTCTTCGACTCATGCTTTGCCTTAGCCCATATTGTAACAATAATTGCTTGAAATCAGCACTGCAATATTGGCTTCCTTGGTCACTATGAATGAGTACATTTTTAGGAAAGTGACGCCGAAATAAAGCTTGTTTTAATGTATTACACACTAAATGGCGGTCTATGTAGCGACTGGTTTGCCTAGCAATCACTTTTCGTCCATATAAATCGATAATCACCGACAAATATAACCAACCTTCACCCGTTTTAATATAAGTAATATCGGTTACCCATGTTTTATTAGGTTTATCAGGATTAAATTGCCTATCTAACGTGTTGGGCGCAATATTGTGATGAGCCTTGTCTGTTTTATGCTTGAATTTACGTGCTGCTTTACTCCGTAATCCCAATTGTTGCAAAACACGGCTAATTGTCCTTTATGAAACTTGATAGCCTGCTTCTCTTGCATCATGAAGCAGGCTTGGCGCACCCAAACGGGCTTTATGTTGCCAATACTGCTTTTGGATATACTCGCTGAGTTTAACTGATTTGTTTGCTCTTTTTAA
>NZ_LZHC01000071.1:0-959 GCF_001690535.1 Gilliamella sp. Bif1-4
CCTAATAAAACATGGGTAACCGATATTACTTATATTAAAACGGGTGAAGGTTGGTTATATTTGTCGGTGATTATCGATTTATATGGACGAAAAGTGATTGCTAGGCAAACCAGTCGCTACATAGACCGCCATTTAGTGTGTAATACATTAAAACAAGCTTTATTTCGGCGTCACTTTCCTAAAAATGTACTCATTCATAGTGACCAAGGAAGCCAATATTGCAGTGCTGATTTCAAGCAATTATTGTTACAATATGGGCTAAGGCAAAGCATGAGTCGAAGAGGCAACTGCTTTGATAATGCGGTTGTTGAGAGTTTTTTTCATACACTCAAAACACATATTATTCATGACTGTTACTACAAAACGAGGAAGCAGGCTAATAAAGCACTATTTGAATATATTGAAATCTATTATAATCGGATACGCCGTCATTCAGCCAATGGCTGGGTATCACCTGAACAATATGAACAACAATATTACCAAAACGAAAAAATGATAGAGGCGGGCACTGTCTAATATTTTGGCGAGGATCAAGATTCAGTATCTGCACCAGATAAATAATCACCTGTAGCTTTATTTAATACTGAAATCAAATCAGCTTTGTCAGTGTCGGTTAAAGACTTATCAGCCATAGCAAGTGCCGCCATAGCGGCACTAATTGGCCCTGGTAAAAATGCACCTATTTGCTCTGGGGCTCGCATCCAGAGTTCAACATAATCGCTACCATTAGGCATATCTTTACCTGTTATGAGCCTTTCTAGTGCTTCCTCTGTTTCTTCTTGAGTTAAATAACCTGCTGCTGAGGCATGGAGGATACCTTCATAATTTGCCCGTGTTTCAGGTGAAAGACCAATAAAATCGCCACCAAATCCACCATCACCCCAACTTAATCCATTATTCTCAACCGCATTTTTCCCTGCCGCAACGCCTGTATTGATATCTTGGATATCACCACCGGC
>NZ_LZHC01000072.1:0-4055 GCF_001690535.1 Gilliamella sp. Bif1-4
AGCAGTAAGTAACATTAAAAACTGTGCTATTGATGAAATTGTTGTTTGTGACACAATTCCATTAACGGCTGAAGTAAAAGCATTGAAAAATGTTCGCCAATTAACATTATCAGGTATGCTTGCTGAAGCAATTCGTCGAATTAGTAACGAAGAATCAATTTCAGCAATGTTCCATCAATAACCTATTTTATCATTGCTATAATGCCCCTTTTGGGGCATTTTTCTCGATAAAATCAGTGACAATAAAAATATTATGACAACGATAAAACTGATTGTAGGACTCGCCAATCCCGGAAATGAATATGCAGCAACAAGGCACAATGCAGGTGCGTGGTTTGTTGAGCAATTGGCTGAACGTTATAATCAATCATTAAAAAATGAACAAAAATTTTTTGGTTACACATCACGAATCAACATTTCAGGTCATGATGTACGTTTATTAGTTCCAACTACTTTCATGAATTTAAGTGGTAAAGCTGTTCAAGCTATGGCGACATTTTACCAAATAAAGCCAGAAGAGATCTTAGTTGCACATGATGAACTCGACTTAAATCCCGGAATAGCTAAACTTAAGTTTGGTGGTAGTCATGGTGGGCATAATGGGCTAAAAGATATTGCTAATAAATTAGGTAATAATTTAAATTTTTATCGGTTAAGAATTGGTATTGGACATCCTGGCGATAAAAATAAAGTTGTTGGTTATGTTTTAAATAAGCCATCTAAACCTGAACAGGAATTAATTGATAAAGCTATTGACGAATCTTTGCGTTGTACAGATATCTTATTGTCTGATGGAATAGACGTTGCAATGAACAAGTTACATGCTTTTAAAGCTTAGTTAATTTGTTGAATTTTTCAATAACGTAAAAATCGATAAATATCCACTTTAATAAAAAAATCCACCTAAAATATTAGGTGGATTTAATTGTCTTAACGTTTTCTTTTAAGAAAAAAGATGAGTTACATTACCACCTTTTTCAGCAATTTTTTTCATCACTTCTTTGATTAACCATGTATTCATTGCTGCGGTATCATCAGTATTGCCTGGATAATTCAGTTCTTTTGCTAAATTTCTCCGTGCATCTAAACTGCTATCTATACCTAATAATTTCAATAGGTCAACAATAGATGTTTTCCAGTTAAGTGTTTCAGGATGTTTTTTAGCTAAATTATCAAGAATAGAGGAAACATCAACATTAGTTGCGGATGCGCTTTGCTCTACTTTTTCTTGGACTTTCTCTGAACCACTCGATACTGTATTTTTAACAGATGTGGTGATATTTTCAACTTTATCCTTCACTGCATCAACAGCATTATCTACTTTTGTTTGAGCATTTGGAAATACTTTAGAAAAAATGTTATTTAAGATATTCATATTACATCTCCTTTAAATTTAAACTGCTTTAAAAAAACTGCTTAACGATATAGATGTAGAAAAGACCACATTCAATATAGCGCTTAAAAGAATGTAATGTCAAAATCCTTATGTATTAATAGCATTTTATGTATTACGATAAACTGTTTACCAAGATGCAAAACAATTATTTTAAATATTTTTCTAATATTAACTGAATTGATTGAGATTTCAGAAAAGAATTACCTAGATTACACCATGAAGTGCAATTCTTCTTAACTCCTTCGAATAAAAGGAGGCAGGGCTTTTAAACTTATGCCGTTTTCTTGGGCGTGTGTTCAATAGATATTGTATTTTCTTTATCTGTTCGTCGTCAACTAATGAAATGGCCGCTGACTTTGGTATAAACTGACGTATTAAGCCATTGGTGTTTTCATTTGTACCTCTTTGCCAGCTTTTATAAGGCTCCGCAAAGTATACGGTAGTATTTAAATAATGCTCAATCGCATGATGATAATTAAATTCCATCCCATTATCAAAGGTGATGCTTTTAACCATCTTTTTAAACGGCGTTAGCAATTTTATTATCATATCTTTCGTTTCGGAGGCGGTGCGTTGATTAAGGCGTCCAATGAGTACGAGTCCAGTTTTGCGCTCAACTAACGTCAACAATGCTTGCTTATCTTTACGGCTAATTATGGTATCGCCCTCCCAATGTCCTTGCGTTTTCCGACTTTCTACATAACTTGGACGTTGTTTAATTGACCGTTTATATCGGCGGTCTCCTTCTTTAATACTCGGTGCCTTGCAATGCCGATAAGCTTTGCCTTTTCGCCTTAGATAAGGCTTGAATTGTTCATAGCGCGCTTTATTTTGATAAAGGTAGTTATAGATTGATTGGACGCTGATTTTCTTTAAACGTGCAGCAATCTGCTCTGGGCTGTAATAAAGCATGAGGTATTTTTCAACTTGACGCCATACTAAAGACTCTATTGGCTTACCATTACCGCTGTTTTTTCGCCTTTTCCGAGCGAGTGTCACCGCCTCATGTGCTTGATAGGTTTGATTAGGTTTTGAGTTTCTTTTTATCTCTCGACTTATTGTCGAAGGATGTCTATTGAGTAGCTGGGCTATCTCTTTTTTATTCTTTCCGGCTTGTAATAATACGAAAATCTGGTATCTTTCCTTCCTAGAAAGGTGATTATAATACATAGCAATCTCCAAACTGTGGTGGTGCGAAGGTGCTAGTATAAATCACCTTTCTACTTTCTTCACTCCACCGTGTTTAAAATTGCACTTATTGCACTTCATGTTTGAATCCAGGGTTTTGGAGGTAAAAAAACAATATTTCCCTTAAATTTAAGTTATCACCAATGATTTTAATAGATAATAATTTTTTATTTTCAGAATTTTTTAATAAAAAAACGTGATCTACTCTGAATTTTGTGTATACTATGCGTCTCATAAAACCCTAGTTTTTTTGAGGATGTTAGTTTGAGTACCAATAAACTTGTGGATTCCTATTCCCCCGCACAAATGACCCAAATTGCTGAAGACCTTGGCAATTACAAAGTAAACAAACACCCATGTAGTACGATTTTATCCGCAATGCTTGCTGGTGTTTATATCTCTATCGCTTTCGTATTTTATATTACTGTAACAACTGGAACAGCAACCGTTGCTTTTGGTTTGGCAAAATTAGTCGGCGGTATTTGTTTCTCTTTAGGGCTTATGCTTGTTGTTTGTTGTGGTTCTGACTTATTTACTTCAACAGTATTGACCATTTTACCTAAAATGACCCATAAAATTGGCTGGACTAAAATGATTCGTAATTGGATTTTGGTCTATGTTGGTAACTTTATTGGTGCTATACTGTTTGTTACAGTTATTTGGTTTTCAGGCCAGTATATGGTAGCCAATGGTTTGTGGGGACTAAATATTTTACAAACCGCTGATCATAAATTACATCACACTTTTATTGAGGCAGTATGTCTTGGCTTTCTAGCTAATCTAATGGTCTGTTTGGCCGCCTGGTTGAGTTACGCTGGTCGTAGTTTACTTGATAAAATGCTAATTATGGTTTTACCTGTTGCGATGTTTGTTGCCAGCGGTTTTGAGCATAGTATTGCAAATATGTTTATGATTCCTATGGGCATTGTGATTAAGAACTTTGCTTCCCCTGAGTTTTGGCAAGCAGTTGGTGTATCGGCAGATGCCTTTAAAGAGCTAACTGTATCGCATTTTGTATTTAACAATTTAATTCCAGTTACAATTGGGAATATTTTAGGTGGTTTAGCTGTAGCACTACCTTATTGGGCTTTATATTTACGTAAGCCGCATTGATTTTATAATATTTACCCTCATATGTTATAGGGTAAATAGTTATTTTTGTAAACCTGAGGTGAAAATTATGAGTAATTTAAACGAAGTACAAGCAGCTGCTTGGAAAGGATTTAAAGATGGTGATTGGCAAAATAATGTTAATGTCCGCGATTTTATTCAAAAAAACTACACGCCATATGAGGGCGATGAGTCTTTCTTAGCTGGCGCAACTGAAGCCACAACTAAGTTATGGGATAAAGTAATGGAAGGCATTAAAATTGAAAATGCTACCCATGCCCCTGTGGATTTTGATACAAGTGTTATTTCGACAATTACTGCTCATGATGCAGGTTATATTGAAAAAGATTTAGAAAAAATT
>NZ_LZHC01000073.1:0-2938 GCF_001690535.1 Gilliamella sp. Bif1-4
GCCATCGATGCCAACCAGTCGCAACAAAAACGAAAGCGAGCATTCGACGACGCATTCAGCGGTATCGGAAGGGACGATAATTATCCGCAACAAAGACGACCAAAAACAAGATATCAACGAATTAAGCCGAGATACTGAGCAGGCGAATAACGAACTCAAACACATTTTTAACAAACAAAAAGAGCAAGACATCATCGACCAAACGCAGTTAGTAAGTGAAATTGGTGGTGAAACGTTAACGATGCTTAATCATATAGACCGGATAAGAGCTGAATCCAAGGCAAAAGAAGCGGTAGAAAAAGAACAAGAAAAAGCCGCAGACAAAGGCATCGTTTTAACCGACGAGCAGCAACAAAAAATCTACGAAGACGCCTACAAAGAATCGATGAATCAAGGCATGACAGCGATGGGCAGTGACACGCGTCAAGGCATTGACATGGCCGTGAGTCTCATCAACGGCTTAATCAGTGGCGACATGACAGGGGCAGCCGCAGGGGCACTCGCGCCAAAAATTGCGACTATTATCAAACAACAGACCGAAGGAAGCACCGTTGCCAACACCGTCAGCCATGCGATACTCGGTGCGGTGGTAGCCGAGCTACAAGGCAACTCTGCACTAGTGGGTGGCTTGGGTGCTGCTGCAAGTGAACGTGGTGCTGAGGTTATCATGGGTATTCTTTACCCAGGTAAAACAGTAGCGGAATTATCACAAGAAGAAAGACAACAAATCAGCGCCCTATCACAACTCGCGACAGGTCTTGCAATAGCCGCTGCCGGTGGTGATATTCAAGATATCAATACAGGGGTTGCTGCAGGGAAAAATGCGGTTGAGAATAACTTTTTGGGACCAAAAGATCAGCATCGTTTAGAAGAGTTAAGAAATAAACGAAATAAAGGATTCTTAACTCAACAAGAAAAAATAGAAATGTTTATGCTTGATGAGTTAGATCAAAAAGGAGATTATCTAGTTGGAAAATATTATAAAGATCCGAACTCATTAACGGAAGCAGAGGTTCAACAACTAGCTGTATCTTTGTCACGTTATTACCAACAAGTGGAAGGAATGAGCGGAGAAGAAGCCGCCAGACAATCAGTTAACGATTTATTAACAGGTAACTGGGGATATAGGCCTCATAATTATGATTATCCATATTTAGGAACAAAAGAGCAGCAAGAGCAATATAATGATGCTTACTGGGAATCTATCGGAAATAAATCATTATTTGAAAAATTATTTAGCTCTCGTGCAATGGATGAAAATGAAGAATATTATCGAGAACAATATAATATTCAGAAGTATCTTCAAGCAACGGAATGGGAGCGACAAGTCGGTCGTCCAGTAATGAACTTTTTGCCTGGAGGAGTAGGTTTTATTTATAATGCAATTGATACGGCTCAAGGAAGTCATGCATTAGGTGAAGGAGTTGCTCAAATATACAACGAGGGCAAATTTACAACTGATGCCGTATTAAAAGTTGTTGATGGTGTTTTAACATTAGCGCCGGTAGTAACTTCTAATTTTATTCCTAAAGACAATTCAACAGGAACAACTGGAAATGTCATTTTAGATAAAGGCAATCAAATTGTACTTGCACCTGATAGTAATTCAATTAGTAATATTAATTCGGGTAAAACCGGAACGATGATTTTTGAACGAGGTTCAACACCAAATGCTAATGAGATAAGAGCTGGTAGTGGTTTCTTATACTTAGGTTATGATGTTGTTGTTAAAAAGGAAGTTAATCAAAATAAGGTTAAAACTCAAGATCTTTATGTTGAGGGAATTGGTAAAGTTGATGTTTATACACCAAATTCTAAAATAATGACTGAGAAATCAATATTAAGGGCAATTGAAAATAAAAATAGACAAACAAACTCTATTATTATTCAGGCAGATCTATCAAAGACTGACATACAAAGTATTGTAAATCGCACATGGGGAAAACCGGGAGCAAAAAATATAAATACTCTATTTTTTCAAGATTCTAAAGGTCAAATTACTCGTTATGACAGACCCAATAAAGGAGCTCAATAATGTCTAAATTTATTTGTAAATGTGGTCATGTAATGCATTTATCTGATAGTGATAATGATTATGAATATTCTTTTATTGCTGAAAAAATAATTGATGAAATTATATGGATATTAGAAAAAAATCATAATCAAATTGACGTTGATGATTTTATTTTAAAAGTAGACTCAAAAAGAATTAGAGTGCTTGTTTGTACTAAATGCTCTCGTTTTTGGTTAGAAAATGATGATGGAACTTATAAATCTTATGTACTAGAAAAATAATATTTTTAATAATTCAGTTCTGCGAAGTAGATCGTAGAACTGAACTAACAATTTATGAACAATGTCATCTACTTTGCAAGTTGAACAATTAACTTGCCCTTTTTATTGGTAATGGTGACAGGTTGCCCTGTAGTTAAAATGAAACGGTATAGAATCCTGAATTATTTTCACAAAATAACCGCCCACAATTAACGACGGACGGGGCATTATTATCGGGAAAAAGTGTCACGGTGCTGGCGGAGAAGGATATCGAATCCTCGGGGACGATATTAGGTAAAAACCGAGTTGCCTTATTAGGTAATAACGTCAATAACCAAGGTTTGATTGATGCGGGCGCCATCATTATTCAAGCGAAAGATAGCATCAACAGCAGTGGCAGATTAAATGCGGATAGATTGGCATATTTACAAGCGAATAACGACATCAACTTAAATAGCACCACCTCAACCACCGAAACGCATTACGGTGCGAGCAAAAGTAAAAACACCGTGATTGACCAGATTTCAAGTATCAACGTCAATGATGGTGATATTTACTTAAAAGCGGGACATGACATCAACTTAGGCGCGGCCTTGTTGGTTAATGGCGGTGAAGAGGGCGTCACTAACGTCATTGCCGGGAACGACATCAATTTATCGACCTT
>NZ_LZHC01000074.1:0-16241 GCF_001690535.1 Gilliamella sp. Bif1-4
GACTCCATTTTGGCATGCTCAAGATCGATAGTGGTGACGGATTGGTTTTTATAATCTTTCCACCTTGCTCTTTTTTTATATACGGCTTTACCGTGCTTATTCTCTTTTTCTCGGTAATGATAAATTTCATCGCCAGTATCGGAAATGGTGCGCTGGCCTTTTAATGAGTGATTATTAAGTGTGCCGGTCATAATATCTAAGGCATTACCGGCAACAATTTTACTGTTGTCATTCTCTAAATGGTCGGATTGTATACGCAAATCTTTACCAGAGATGATTTCTGCCGGTGCCGTACTTTTGATTTTAGTTTCATAAATATTTCTTGTGTAATCATATTCATAATACTTATGAGTGGAATCAAAAGCGCCATTATTTGAATGCAAAACAGGGTATCTGTGCCGCTTTTTAGGGCTAGTGCGAATGCTGACTTCATCGGGTTTATATCGCCGAGCATCACCGAGAGGTGAATATTCAACAATATGTTGCCTTTCTACCAAGACCTCTTCAGTTTCAATATGGTCATTAATGTTGTTAATGTGGTTAACTTTTAAGGCCATATCGTCAGCCGCTTCAATCCGTGCTGAATGGTTGTTTAATGTTTGCCCCTCAATGTACATATCCCCTAAGCTGAGTATCAAAGCGTGATTGGTGTTATTTAACGTGTCAACATCCAATAAGAGTGCTTCCCTTGCCGCAATAGTGGGTGCAACGGGGCTGGATAAAGAAGCAGCACGGTTGTTCACCTCATGGGCTTTGATAGAAATCCAATCCCCATATAAACGTGCACCCTCTAGATTGTCAAAACGCTGCGAAGCGTTCACATTGACCTCGCCACCATCAATAAGCCCTTTATTTTCCAATACACGACTATTGGTGTTGATTTCCTCCGATTCGATAATACCCTTTTCTGTGTTTTTAATTTCATCACTCTTAAGGGTAATGGCTTGACCTGATGAGATTTTACCGTCATTGGTAATATGGCTTGCATTGATTAATATATCTTTATTGGCTAGCAAGCTGTTTTTGTTATCAAACCCATGCGTTAAATTAAGCTCAATATTGTTTTCAGCAAGCAGTTCTCCATCACCACTAAGTTGATTGGCGTTAATGGCAATATCATTGGCTAATAAACGGGCTTGGCTGTTGGCTATTTCATCCGCTTGAATATGTAATAACGTTTTGGCAATGATATCCGCTTGTTGGTTTTCAAGTGATTGTGTTTTTAGCTCAATTTTTTCTGCATTAAATTTAGCATTCTGATTAGTAATGGTATTAGCAATAATCTTTAATAAACTTGCCGTTTCAAGTTTTGACTGGCTATTATTAATCGAATTGGCCTCAATTAAAATGCCATTATTGGCCGTCGTTGTTGCGTGTTGATTATCAATAGCCCCATGAGACTGCAATTGAATTTGTTGCATCGCTATGAGCTTGGCATGATTATTGGTTAAATTATTTTCTGCATGTAACCGAATATTGCCCATGCTCAATAATTTTGCTTGTTGGTTATCAACGGTTTGTCCATCTAAGGTGATATCACCTTTAGCCTGAATATCAGCAGACTGATTATTGATATAATTTGCTTCAATTGTTAGGTCGCTTTCTGCGATTAATTGTGCTTGGTGATTATTCACATCATTGGCCGTAATTGCCAATACCCCTTTACTGCTTAACTCAGAATCTTCATTATCTAAAGAATCTGCATGAATGATAAGACCATCTTGCCCTGAGATAAGCATCGCATGTTGGTTAGCTAGATGGGCATTGACATCCATTTGCATACCTTGTTTGGCTTGTAAGGCGGCATTACGATTATCAAGGTTGTTGGTATGAATCGAAATGCGTTTATCTGCTAGCCATAAAGCGTTTTGATTATTTATTTCGTTACTGTTTATCGAAATATCTTGTTTAGCGGATAATGTGCTATCTTGATTATTTGTTTTGTTGGCGTCAATACGTATCGAATCATTAGTAATTAATGTCGCTGATTGATTATCAAATTCAGTACTTTGAATATCAATCCCTTTTTCTGCATTAAAATAAGCAGATTGGTTAGCTAATTTTTTAGCGGTTAATGATAATTGACCACCCGATATTAAGGTTGCCTCGTTATTATTTAATGTATCGGCTTTGACGGTAATATCATTATTGGCTTTAAATACAGATGAATGATTATCAATGTCATCACTATCAATAGTAATAGCATTTTGACTGACCCATTTGACTAATGCGCTATTAAGCTTTTTGGCTTTTATGGCAATATTATCATCCGCTTTTAATATAGATGACTGACTATTAAGTTCATCCGCATTAAGCGTGACTTCGTTACCCGCTACCAATAAGTTATTCTGATTATTAATTTGCTTGGCAGCCATATTAATTTTATTTTGTGTTCGAATGTCAGCGTTTTGATTATCTAATTGCTCATCAGCATTAAACTCAACATCGCCTGTCGCAATCATGGTGCTATGTTGATTATGAATCTTTTTACCTTGCATAGTCAGGTCATGACCAGACTTGATTTTCGAACGTTGATTATTAATTAACTGTGACTCAAGCTTTAGTTTATCACCGGAAATGAGTATTGCATCAGCATTGTCCAATTTGTCGGTAGCCATTATAGATAGTGCCTTACCCGATTGCATGGCCAAATGACGGTTATCAATGTCTTTACCTTCGATATTTATCGATTGCTGGCTAATGATTTGTGCATTTTGGTTGTCAATGTCGTTAGCCTGAATATGAATAGCAGCTAATGCATTAATTTGGGTATTTTGGTTATTAACATTGTTCGACAATAAATCAATTTTTCCATAACTGAACAATTTGCTGTTATGATTATTTAAATACGGTGCTTTAAAGTAAATATCTTTATAGCTTGATATTGACGAATTTTGATTATTAATCGTTTGTGCATTAGCGGTGATATTGCCTTCACTAATCCATTTTGCGTTGTTATTCTCTAATTGTGAAGTTGCTGTAACGGTTATGTCATCTTTGGCACTTAATGTTGCTTCATTTAATTTAACTGTGTTTGCTTCAATGGTTGACTGTTTTTCACTCACCATTAAGCCATTCGTGGCATCAATATAATCTGATGCATTCAGTTTTATATTCCCTTTGGCTTTAACTTTTGATTTTTGCGCATCAATATGTGAGCTGGTAATATGGATATCATTATTGCTAACTAATGTGCCCTCATTAACCCATAGTTGCTCCGCTGTTATCGCTATGCTATCGCTAGCGCTGAGCTCGGCATTATTATTATTTATATTTTTACCTTGTAGCGTTAAGCCAGAATTAGTCAGTAATTGTGCGGATTGATTGTTTTGTTCGGCTGAATTAATGGATAAATACCCATTGGATTTTAATTCTGCAGATTGGTTATTAACCTGTTGCCCATCAATAGCAATATTATGCAGTGCGGTAAATTTTGCATATTGATTAAAAAATTGCTTAACATTGATATTAATCGTTTTTTCTGAAATAAATGTCGACGAATGATTATCAACTAGCCCACTGTTAATATTAATATCACCTTTTGCCCTTAACGCCGCTTTTTGGTTGTTGATTTGATTGGCATGAACAGTCAAAACACCTTCAGTTAATAACTCAGACTGCTGATTATTAAACTGATGGCTATCAATGGTTAAATCTTTTTTCGATTGTAATGTGGATTTCTGGTTTTCTAATGTATCAGATTTTATTTGCAAACCATCATTAGTGACTAACAATGATTCGTTATTCGTAATATGTTGCCCTTTTAAATTAATCGCCCCTTCTGCCAAAAGCATCGACTTGTGATTATCAATAAAACGCCCTGCATTAAAATTAATTTTATTACCTGTATTGAGTTTTGATTGAGCATTATTGATACTACTGCCATTAAAGGTTATGTCTCCTTTAGCCAATATAACAGATTGTTGGTTATCAATTACGTTACCTGTAGCTGAATAAGATGCATTAGTTTTAACTTGTAAATGGCGGCTATCAATGGAATTATTCGCCTGTAGAAGGATATCTTTTTCACTATGGATTGTTGCTGTGTTGATATCAATATTTTCAGCCGTTAATGTGACCGATTCAGCACTATTTTGGCTGTTGGCTAGATTAATATTCTTTTGTGCATTAACTTTAACGTGTTGACCTGCCAGATTTTTACCCGTGAGTGAAATATTATTGGCATCTGCGGTAATATTGCTTTTTTGTGTTAATTTTCCCTGTTCATCAATCCCCGCGGCAATCGTGCTTTTTTGCGTACTATTTATTTCCGAAGCTTTAAGCGTAATGTCATTTTTTGCAACTAATGTTCCTTCATTGACTATTGATTTTTCACTGTTTAACTTGATGTTTTGTTTACTGTATATCTGCTTACTGTTGTGAATGTCGTTTTGACTGCTTAAACGGATATCTTGCTGAGCCTGTATCGCCCCTGTATTGACGATTTTACCCTCCGCCGTTAGGGTTATATTGCCAACACTCGCACCCAATTCTCCTGCATTATGTACACCAACCCCCTTTTCAGTGCCCACTAGGTTGATTTTGCCTGCATACATCCCTCCCAATGCGGATACATCTATCGATACTTCAGGTTTGTCGCCTACCTGTTCATCCAATGGGGTGATTTTTTGGGTGTCTTGGCTGACTTTATTGCGACCCGTCACTACATTTAAGTCATTCGCCCAAACCGCTGAGTTTATCGATACCGTGCGTGCAATTAAATCCGTATAACTTTGCGTTGAACTGTCAAATCCTTTACCTGTCACCGCGATATGACCTTGTTCAACCTGATAACCCGTCAAATCACCATTTTCTATTATCGGCTTTCCCGTCGTTAGCGTGCCACGACTGGCATTAATAAAACCACAACCATTACAGGTTATTCCCGATGGGTTGGCAATGATAACTTGTGCCTTTTGACCCGCTACTTCAACCACCCCATTTAATTGACTAGGATTGCGTGAGTTGACTTCGTTTAAAATAATTTTAGCACTACCTGTGGCATTTAATAGCTCATTACCTTGAACATACCCCCCAATCTGGGTTTTGCTTGCCTTACTACTGTTATTTAAAATGACACCTTGCTTCGATACATCAAACTGTTGGTATTTATTATGTGATACCCCTTTCTTATTCGGCGTTTGAATATTAATCTGCGTTGTGCCATTGGCTGTTGAGCCAATCAGAGGCTGTTGATGTTTGCTGGCTTGACGGTCTGGGACAATGTGGTTGCCATAAACTGGAGCGCTAATACTCACAAAACCTAACGAAATAGATACAAGAAAGGTTATCGGTCTTAATTTAGCAAAAAGCGATTTGAAACTGGCTTGCTCTCTTGTTGATGAAGTTTGTTCACTACCTATCGGTGTTTTAGTTATATCCGCAACGACCATCTGCATGCCACGTTTTTTGTTAAAAATAACTCGGTATAACTTCTTATTCATCGCTTAATTCCTTTCTCTTATTATCTTTTCTAATATTGATTCTGTATTTATCTTGCTTTACTTCTCTCTTTTTTGACTATTAAATCGTCATGTAATATTAATAATTCCAATTGACACTAAACCCTAAGACTAAGGGGTTAGTGTTAAAACCTTTGGGTTTTCGTATCGGTTTTCCCGCAAAGAGGTCATAGTAAAATCCATAATTATTACCTCTGATTCCAATAACACCTCCCGTTAGGTGCCTCCCCAACAAATATTCACTTTTTGCTCCTGATACTTCACCTGTATCAATCCCTAAGTAAGGTTCATGATTAAACGGTGCTTGCCAAGCAAGCTCATTACGCACATACCACCCCCGGTCTGCTTTTAACGTTAATTCACCATCAAAACCGCGTACGCTCCAACGTCCGCCTATCGAAAACTGGTCTGGTGAAGTTAAACGCTCGCCTCGAGTATATTGACCTTGATAGTCGATATGATAACGATATTGTTGCTCACCTAAACGAAAAGGAATATTGGCCGCAAAGTTAACTAGAAAAATATTCGATAATGCACTGCCGTTATCTTCCGGATTAAGCTCCTCTGGCGCTTTTTGTGCATTGAACCATCTCACGCCTTTTTGATATGACACCCCCGCATCCAATACTATATCGTTAATATAATGCCGATGTTGTAAACCTAATTGCCAGTTTGTGGTCTTCCTTTGCTGGATTTCGATTTCCGTTTCATTGATATAGTTATGCGATTGACGCAAGTTAATGCCATAACTTAATGTCGTTTTTTGTGATTCATTTCGATGAATCACTCGACTGAGCTGTACATTTGCGCTCCGACTGCGACCACTGTATTTGTAATCTTCATTTTGTCCCGCTACCGTTTGATGATATTTATTCCCCGATAACGAAGCACTAAGCAACCAATATCCCCATGGCACAGAATACGATAATAAATAGTTACGTGAGCCATATTTCCCTTTGCCGTTTAAATCATGTCCCCCTGATGCATAAAAAGAATCACTTAATGACAAAATGTTGTCCAAATAAAAGGTTACCCCTCCTTGATCCCGCCCTGTCGTCTTTGTACCTGAATCATCCACCGATAAACCTAATCGCCACATCTTTGTCTGTTTTCGAGCTATTACAATATCACTTTCACCTGGTTTGTCTCCTGGGACTAACTGCATCTGCGCACTTACGGTGGGTAAACGTTGTAAATTTTCAAGCCCTTGCTCAATATCGCGTAAATTGAGTGTTTTGCCTTCTCTAACTGGCATGGCACTATAAAGCTGCGCATATTTATCACTATCATCACTATAGTTAACGTGCCTAACTTTACCTTCAACAAGCAATAATTTTAACGTCCCATTCGCTAAATCTTGCTCTGGGGCTACAACTCGAGTTGTAATAAAACCATAACTTACCAAGCGGTCTTGCAACTGACTCATCAATAAATTAATACCTTCCCCCCCCAAACAACGATGCTCTGCTTGTTGAGCGAGTTTCTTTAAAGGGATAAACCAAGGTAATTTGTCACGATCAATTAATTCAACTCGATTAATATTGAAACATAATGACTCAACAGGAAATTCTATCTCGCCAACGGTTTTACTTGGCGGTAATAAATGAATATCAGGAGAAGTTGGATTTAATGAATCCTCTAGCGCTTTTTGACGCTCTTGCTGGTGAATTAATTGCTGATCGCTAAGAGTTTGGGTTTGGGTTTGAGTTGGCAGTGCCAACAAAATAGATACAGGAGAGATTACTAATACAAAACTTAATAAATATTTTTTCATCAAAACACTCTTTTTAGATCGATATTCACCCAAATATTACACAAAATTTACACAACAAATGTTAAAGTAAATCAGGTTAAATGTCTATGTTAAAATTTGATAAATATTATTTATGTGGTATTTGTTTTTATTATTCAAATAATTAAATTTATTGCTGATTAAATTATTTTCAGAAAAAATTATTCATATCGTTTACGGTAAATAGAAAAACGATCGTAATGAATAAATACAAAAGCTAGATTAAAACTTGTCATCCTTAACCATTGAGATTGAACGCTATAACAGAACTTAATCCAAAAAAATGCTATATAAACAAAGTTTTTTATATTTTTTTAAGAAATAGTAATACATCGTTTAACTAGTGTTGTATCATAAAAAATAAATATTGGAGGACTACAAAAAGTAGAAACAAAAGTTTAAGCAATTTGTTAACGGTTATAATGCTGTTAAATCGCCTAAAATGATTTTTGGGAGAAGACACCTTAAAAAGGTTTAGAGAATTATTTAATTATGAGAAGCTAAATTTAACTTTTGTTAGCTGTTTGATTGCTGTTAAAATTAAATGGTTTACTTCCGTATTGTGAGATTGATAACGTTTAACGGTGTATTTTGATACCAACAATAAGGCTTTCATCACCCTAGCAATGTAACGGCGTGAAACCGAAATATTCTCTTTCTACAAATCAAAACGAATTCGCCTTATACCATAAGAACGATAGCTTCGGTTAAATAGCGTCACGATTTTATCGGCATAAAGCACTACTGGTTTTTGTTTATTCAATTTACACTGATAATAAACATAATATCTTGATAATCCCAAATATTGACATAGTTTTGTTATGCTATAACGATTGGTTTGCTTTTAGGATAGCGATTTTCGCCCTATTATTAGTGCTGTTTGCTTTAGAATATCGTTTTCCATACGGAGTTGTTTAATCGCTTTACGCAAAGCGATTAACTCTTGCTCTTGTGAACCGCAATTATCTTTTGTTTTAAATGAGCCACTTTGGCTTGCTTGTGTTATCCAACGGTCCAATGCTGATGGGGGCAAATCCTATTCTGTAACGATTTCACTACGTGATTTACCATGTTGATAAAGACTGACCATTTGGTGTTTAAAATCATCAGTAAATGTTCGTCATTGGTGTACTTAGCCTGCTGATTGAAGGATTGATCTGGTATATAAGTGATAATGAGTTAGAATCGTGGATAAAACTCAGTGCGCTAGGCGTAAAAAATGATAATGCCAAAGCCTATAAAAATCTTATCGAACAACAAGACGCATTTAAAGAGGCACTACAAGCAATGTTTGGAATTGACAAATCCACCGTTGAACTAAATCAACAAAATCAACTCACCGCCAAAGCAACTACGGCGCAACAACCGGATAGCGAAGCCGAGCACGATTTTAACGAATTTGATGCCTTAATGCTAATCACTAACGATTTAGAGCGCCGCCACCAAGCAAAACGAGAGGCGCTAGCAATCAAAAATCAACCGAAGTCAAACTACCCATTTAATCCCAATGCAATTACCGATTATTTCCGAGGTATAAACTAAAAGCAGGATAAATCAATGAACCAATACTTTCAAATTATCACGGGTAAAATCACTGAGCTAGAAGTGATAGACACCGACTTATCGCGCTTTGGCGATGGCTGTTTTGCCAGCTTGCCACTACTTGGGCAACTGGCACTTGGCAACAGTGCCGAAGCTGCCAGCCAAGTTGGCATGGCAAGCGGTCAAGAAGAAGCCGCTGACTACCTTAACAGCGTGCAATACTTTCGCTGTAAACTGGGCGAATTAACCGTACATGGCATTTTTTGCCGGGCTTTTTTCCGCAATGGCGACAAGGTCGAAGTGGTGGTAGAACCACTCGACGACGGCAGCTACTACGCCTATGCCTTACGCCGCCCTATCGATCACCGCCTATGGTTATACCCTTGGGCTATGAAAGGAACTAAAGCTAATAGTAAAGGTGCATTTAAATATACTGGTACTTTAATGGGTTCTATTTTTATTATTGGTATGATTATGATAGGAATATTATCGCATGATGATTTTATATTTTTTTGTCTCTCTTTTGTTGTATTTAGTATAGTTGATATTTTAATTTTCCTAGCTTTGTTCTGGTGTTATAAGAATATGCTTGGCGGTGGCTCCCAAGAAGCTGATAAAATATTTGCTACTTTAGGTTATCCCAAACCAAAAACGGTTAATATGGAACAAGAATTTATGGAGATGTTTTTCAATAACAAATCCATGAACGAACCAGACTTTTATATCGACGTGAACACGGATGAATTTAAACGCAAAGATCCTCCTGGAGTAAAATGGGTCGCCTTCTACCGCGAAGCCCCAGCCATTCCTGACTATATCACGGTGATCCACACGGAAAAAACGAACAATAATAAGCGGAAAAAATGAAAGTAAATAGTGACTATTATCAAATCATTACCGGAAAAATAACCGAACTCGAAGTGATAGACACCGACTTATCGCGCTTTGGCGGCGGCAGTTTTGCCAGCTTGCCACTACTTGGGCAACTGGCACTTGGCAACGGTGCCGAAGCTGCCAGCCAAGTTGGCATGGCAAGCGGTCAAGAAGAAGCCGCCGACTACCTTAACAGCGTGCAATACTTTCGCTGTAAACTGGGCGACTTAACCGTACATGGCATTTTTTGCCGGGCTTTTTTCCGCAATGGCGACAAAGTCGAAGTGGTAGTCGAACCACTCGACGATGGCAGCTACTACGCCTATGCCCTTCGCCGACCAATCGATCACCGCCTATGGTTATACCCTTGGGCTATGAAAGGCTCTAAAGCAAGTAATAAATCTTCGCTTAAGTTCGCTGGCACTATTTCAGGAGGCATTTTTATTGCAACAATTATATGTATAGCAATATCTATCAATTGCGCAACAATAAAAAGTGGTAGGGAATTACTTTATTTTCTTATAGGATGCATTGGCGCTTTTATATTTGATGGATTACTTTTTTTAGCTTTATATTTTTGTGATAAAGGTATGCTTGGCGGAGGCTCCAAAGACGCCGATAAAATATTTGCTACTTTAGGTTATCCCAAACCGAAAACGGTTAATATGGAAGAAGAATATATGGAGATGTTTTTTAATAACAAATCCATGAACGAACCTGACTTTTATATTGATGTGAACACCGATGAATTTAAACGCAAAGATCCTCCTGGAGTCAAATGGGTCGCCTTCTACCGCGAAGCCCCACCCATTCCCGATTATATTACGGTGATCCACACAGAAAAAAAGAATAATAATAAGAGGAAAAAATGAAAGCAAATAGTGACTATTATCAAATCATTACCGGCAAAATAACCGAACTTGAAGTAATAGATACCGACTTATCGCACTTTAGCAAGGGCAGTTTTGCCAGCTTGCCACTACTTGGGCAACTGGCACTTGGCAACAGTGCCGAAGCAGCCAGCCAAGTTGGCATGGCAAGCGGTCAAGAAGAAGCCGCCGACTACCTTAATGAGTCACAAACTAATAACAATACCAACTATACTATTGATATTGATGAAGCATTAGCATTAATTGAACAAGATATGGATGAAAGAGGATTTTTAAATGGCTAAATATAGTTTATTAAAAGGCACCATCAGCCACCTGCAAATAAAGGATGACCCGAAAGAGCTACGTGCTGATAATATCGGCCTGTTAGCAATGATTGGGCTAATGATTGTCGGAGCATTTGAACTTATTGGTGTTTTAATCGGGTCGTTAACATCAGGCAGTATTACCCTAGAAGGCAAAAGTTTTCAATGTTATGTAGGTCGTAAAAAGGTACAAGGAAAATTAGAGCATATAAGCTTTAAAGACGGCGATTACGTAGAAATGGTGGTAGAGCAAATTGATGATAATCATTATCAATCCTATGCCGCGCGCATGCCCCAATATCATGCTTTATACTTTCCAAGATCGGTCGGAGTAACCACTTTCCAATTGCTAAAGTATTGTTCAATTTTTATTAGTGTAATAGGTGTGTTATCTTATCTTTTATCGCTTTTATCGATTTTTAGTGTTTCAAAATCATTTGAAGAGTTTTTTGATTTATTGATTATTGGTTGCTGTGTTAGTTTTTTTCTAATATTGTTATTCTTTTTTTTGGTAGGAGGTCGTTATACATTTATCAGTAATCGTATATATTCGGCTTTGGGTTACCCTAAACCTTGGCTACATAATAGTTCAAAAGAACATGCGCGCTTTAAAAAACTTAACCGCTCAGGTGATCCCGAATTATATGATGATCCACAAACTCCAGAATTTGAACGTATTAAAAAACTTGACCCTTATGCTAACTATTATTGCCGTACCCCTATTTTGCCCAATTGGGTTAAAGTGATTGATGAACGAGGATTTACCCCAAATGAAAGCAAACAATCAACAAGAAAAGTAGCCCCCATTAAAATAAAAATCATGTAGTAATAAAATAAATGGCAAAGTATTTTAATAGACAAATACTTTTTTTAAAGTAGATGTAATTATATGAAAAGATCACGATATTATTTAGTTTTAATCATCAAGTTATTTTTAGTTTTTTCACTTATTGGATGTGGTTGTAGACAAAAAAATTGAAGTGTTACCAAAATTCTTACCCAATGCCACATTGGATAATGTCTTATTATAATGAAATAAATATTAATGGTGGTCCTACTATTGGGAGACTTTTCCATTATCTTATCAAACCTGAAAACTCAGGGATTGAAGTATCGTCTTTCGATTTAGAATCAATTGATCCTTACAAAAATGTACCGATAGATGATATTCCTCATTTTGAACACGAACGATATTGGGGATATAGCAAATCAAAAATCCCATTTGCAAATGATAAATATTCATGGCCTCCAATTTTATCCGAAAATCCACATGACAAATAAGGTTATTATATGAAACAATTAATTTTATTATTTTTGATGTTACCTAACTTGTTATTAGCTCAGGAAGTATATACTAATTCTTCTAATCAAGAATATTTATCTTTAGGTAGTACGGAAAATGGTAAGCAAAAATTCTTAAATCTTAAAAATGGAATGATAGATTGGATAAACCTATCTGAATTACAGGAAATGCAACAAACAGATATGTTATCGCCACATATTTTTTGGGATAAAGTTAATAAAAACTCTATAGGCTTTTATGCGAATGGTTATGAACCATTTTGGAATGCTAAAATAAGTAAAAATAAATTGCAATTCATTTCTCTAAAAGAAAAAAATATAAATATCGCTATAAATATAAAAAACTCTTCTTTAACAAGAAATTTTGTGGTTATTTTTCATTCTAAAGATGGTGTATATGGTTTAATTCGTAGCCTTCCTAAGGGAGCTTTTTGTGAAGCAAATCTTGATGAGGCAACTTCAATATATGAAATTTTTATTGACTATAAAGGTGAAATATTTGAGGGTTGTGCATATTTAGATAAATTGTAAATTGTTTTTGATAGAAAAAGCCACGGTAGGAGAATTATCAGACAAGCTAGGCAAGAATAACGTAGCTAAAATGTAGTTTTGATTTTAACTTCATTATAAATGTACAGGATTTAAAATGATTAGATTTAAATTTTTCCCTATATGCATTTTATTGATTTCGTTATTTTCTTTTGCAGAAGATAAAAATAAAGATCCCAATAATATTCTTTATGAATTTAAAGGGTATTCAAAAAAAACATCTTCCTATCATTCTTTAAAAGATTTTTTTTCTGATAATAATCAAGTTTATGATAAAAAAAACCCACTAAATGCACTTTTTGACCCTGATACGCCTTTATTAAGTATGGTTGAGCATAGAAAACCTTACACAGGTAAAGCTATATTATTTAAAAAACTTCCGCTTGATAACAATCTAAATGTGTTCCTTTTTGCTTATTGGGATCACAATGATCAAGATTCATATTATAACCTTCCAACTCTTGAGTTACAGATTTTTGATAAGAGTAATCAACTGATTAGCAAAATGATTGTTGTGGATGGTGCACAAGCAGAATGCTCAATCAATAAAAAAACACGTATTTATAAAAATAAGAAATTTGAAATAATAGAATCAGAGTATTGCATTGATATAGAAACAGACAAGCTTATGACTGAACAACATAAGGTAAGTTATTATTTTATTGATGATAAAGGTAATATTAATTTTGAATAATGAATGTGACTAAGTATAAATTACAATAATTAAAGGTGCTTTCTTCATCACTTTTATTAGCCTATATTAAATAATATCCTAATAAAAAAGAACAATAATCATTGAGATGTTGAATTTGGAATAAATAACATTAAGGAAATTTGAAATGAAATTTTTTGAAAGGTTTATCATTATCTGCCTATTATCATTATTTAATGTAACTATTGCATTTTCAGGAAATTTAAATAGTGATTTACGCTACTATCATCAAATCAAATTACCTTATTCTTCTAACGAAATGGAAAAATATTATTATTGGGGAGAATATGGCTTATATTTATCATCTAACATGCCATTTCCAATGAGATTTTCTAATAAAGAATTTTCATTTAAGCCAAAGTTATTTGAATATCTTACTAAAACAACTTTTTATTTTCCTCATTGCTATTTTTATCATAAGGATATTTTATATAAAGGTATTATACAAATGGCTATAGGTGAAAATGATGAAAAAGTTTTTACTTTTCAGCTAAATAGTTATGACCATCAAAAAAATTTGATAGACGCAATTTTACTCTATCAAATAAAAGGTGGTGAAATATCATATTGGAATGATTTTGTAATAAAAACAGATGGCAAAATATTAATAAAACAATATCAAAAACAAAATCTCTTTGATCCTGATGAAGATCCAAAAGATAATAAAGTTTATACAACAGAAATAAAATATCAAATGAGTTCTTCTGGCATTTTTAACCAAATAAAGGATTAAGTAATGAAAAATTTATTACTCATTGAAATAGTACTATTTTTATCCAGTTTTTGTTGTTATGGTAAGCAATTTGATGTTATTGATAACTATAAAGGTAATTCTATTCTTGAAACTATAGATATATGGGAATTGGAAAAAGATTGCCAAAAACCAAATGATTTTTGGCAATTAACAAATGCGGAACGAGAAAAAATTCTAGAGCATTGCCTAGTTAATCAAATAGCTCCATATTTTGATAATTTATATGAAAATATTAATAACACTGTTGTTATATATGATGTACATGATTTAAGGTTTACTATTAATAAAAAAATCTATAATAAAGTCATCAATAATAAGAAATACCCAGTTAAAGAGCTTCACTTATCCCTTTTTCATAAGGGAAACCTTAAAGATAAAATTATATTGGCAAATAGTTATTATGATGTTGAAAGTTATTATTGGTTAAGTAGTCAATATTACTATATTGCCCCTAATGGGGATATTTATCTATTATTAGTAAAAGATATTAATGCTAGTGTAAAACCAATATTCTGGAAACATTATCAAATAAATAAAGAAAACTTACGACTTCAACTTAAAGGACTATTAATTGACGAAGGTTATAAATATCAAATTATTTATCCTTATAAATTTGAAATTCTTGAAGGGACGCTGGAAAAATCAAAGTATAATATTGATAAATTAAAGACATGTTATCAAGAAAAATATTCAACTAATTGTAGTATCGACTCTTATCGGTATTATCATAATCTTTTATCTCAAAAAGTCATATCGCTTAAGGACAAAAAAACTAATTTTAATGAATCTATAGACAAAATAGATAAACAAATTAATGAAATATGTTTATTAATACCTGCTCCTAATTATTCTTATGAAACTGAGGAATTTACTTATAACATTACAAAATGTTTAGCAGAACAATTAAACAACAAGATAAAAAAGATAGACCAAATATTATTGGAGTGAAATAATATTTATTTGGAACTTATATGGCATGGAGGAATCCATATTGATGAAGTCGTCCTAAAGAGAGTGGATAATGACAATAAACTGCGCAGTATGGCAAACGGCGAAGTTGTTGCTTATCGTATTAATGATGTTTACCCTAAAATTATTTATCCAGATAATATCACGTTAAAGACCCCTTATACCCAGCTGCAAAAAGTAGCTTATATCTCAACGGGCTTTACCTTAGTCAGGCACCTTTTACAAATGCCTAAAATAGCCAATTCAACCCTGCCCCCACCCTCAATAACGTTATACAGTTTATATATGCATCAACTGGATTGGTATGGTTATCAACAAAAAGGACAGGAAAGAGGTAGTCAGGTTAACTATCCACATTATTGGCAAGCCGATGATCCTCGCCAAAAAAGTGGACAAAAGTTGCCTCTATGGTATAAACAAAAATCATAGGAGACAAATATCATGGTCAAAAAATTTAATATCGAATTCAAACAACAATCAGTGGATTATGCGTTATCTAATGCACACCTTTCTATCAGCGAACTTGCCAATCATCTAGGTGTGGGTAAATCAACCCTAGATAAATGGATTAGGCAACTTTCCCCGAATAAAACCAGCCGTCGAGAGTTAACCGCTGAGCAACAGCGGATTATGGCGTTAGAAAAAGAGATTAAAGAACTGAAAATGGCTAATGATATACTAAAAAAGGCGCATGTGTACTTCATCAACAATCCAAGTCGATGAAGTACGCTTATATGAAAAATCATTTAACCTGCTATCCCGTTACTAGGATATGCTCATTACTTGGTGTCAGTTCATCGGGTTATTATGCTTGGTTAAAAAGAGCAAACAAATCAGTTAAACTCAGCGAGTATATCCAAAAGCAGTATTGGCAACATAAAGCCCGTTTGGGTGCGCCAAGCCTGCTTCATGATGCAAGAGAAGCAGGCTATCAAGTTTCAGAAAGGACAATTAGCCGTGTTTTGCAACAATTGGGATTACGGAGTAAAGCAGCACGTAAATTCAAGCATAAAACAGACAAGGCTCATCACAATATTGCGCCCAACACGTTAGATAGGCAATTTAATCCTGATAAGCCTAATAAAACATGG
>NZ_LZHC01000075.1:0-2729 GCF_001690535.1 Gilliamella sp. Bif1-4
TATAACCATCTTAAATTTGTGTATTTACCAGTTAAAAGTGATATTAAATCTTGTCAGTAGGTTCTATAATTATTAGTGGCGAGCAGTAGTCTTAAATTGGCTTTTACACATTGTTTACCATGTTTTCAGCCATTCAAAAAATAAAACAAACACTATCTAATCACAAAAACAGGTCAAAAATATATTTATTTTATTCAATTTTTTTTAATGCTTTTTAGCGTTCCTTGCTCCAAGGTGAAAACGTCAATATCGAAGCATTAGATGCGAAAACGACGTATCAAGAAGAGTATGAGCGCAAAAAATCAGGGCTTACTATTTCGATAACAGGCACGGCGAGTGATATTTACAACGCCAACCAAACCCGAGAGCAAGCGAAAAAGCAGACCAATGAAAAAAACAAAGCGCTGATGAATATTAAAGCGGGGTTACAAGCGGGTAATGCGGCGCTAGAGGGCGGTGCTAATTTACAAAATGGCACACCACAAGCCTCGATTGGCATTAATGTCAGTTTGGGCAGTGAAAAGACCAAACGCACGGTAAACCAAGAGCAACACACCGTAGTAAGTAGTGGCGTCTCAGCGGGGCATAACCTCAGCATTATTGCGACGGGCAATGGTCAAAAAGAGCGTGGCGATATCAATATCATTGGCAGTCAGGTATCTGCCGGTCATGATGTAATGCTCAAAGCGAACCATGATGTTAACATCATCGGACAAGAAAACACGACCAAAACTGACACTAAAGAGAAGAATAGCAGTGGCTCGGTAGGCGTGGGCTATAACTTTGGTGGAGAAAAAAATGGCTTTACCATCTCGGCCAGTGCCAGCCAAAGCAAATCCCGCGAAAAAGGTAACGGTACCGATTGGACAGAAAGTGTGGTAGAGGCAGGCAATAAGCTTACGATTATCACGGGTAATGACGCCAACATTGTTGCAGGGCAAGTGAAAGGCGATAGGGTGGTGGCTGATATAGGTCATGACCTTAATATTGAATCGAAACAAGACAGCGATGAGTTCCACTCTAAAAGCACGTCAACCTCGGTAGGGGGAAGTTTTTCTTATGGAGGCTCAAGTAGTATTAATGCCTCGGCGAGCAAAACGAAAATGGACAGCAACTGGCAAAGTGTGACTGACCAATCGGGTATTTTTGCCGGCAGTGGTGGCTTTGACATTAAGGTAGGCAATAACACTGACTTAAAAGGTGCGGTGATAACCTCAGAAGCGAAAGACAAGAGCCAAAACCGCCTTGACACCGGCACAATCAGCTTTAGTGATATCGAAAACAAAGCGGACTACCAAGTCAGTAGCAGCAGTGCAGGGGTAAGCTCTAGCGGCATGCCATCGATGCCAACCAGTCGCAACAAAAACGAAAGCGAACATTCGACGACGCATTCAGCGGTATCGGAAGGGACGATAATTATCCGCAATAAGGATGACCAAAAACAAGATATCAACGAACTAAGCCGAGATACTGAGCAGGCGAATAACGAGCTCAAACACATCTTTAACAAACAAAAAGAGCAAGACATCATTGACCAAACGCAGTTAGTAAGTGAAATTGGTGGTGAAACGTTAACGATGCTTAATCATATAGACCGGATAAGAGCCGAATCCAAGGCAAAAGAAGCGGTTGAAAAGGAAAAAGAGAAAAGTAAAAACAAGGGACTAACAGAAGAAGAGCAACAAAAAATCTACGAAGACGCCTACAAAAAGGCGATGAACGAAGGCATGTCAGCGATGGGCAGTGACACCCGTCAAGGCATTGACATGGCGGTTAGCCTCATCAACGGCTTAATCAGTGGCGACATGACAGGGGCCGCCGCAGGGGCACTCGCGCCGAAGATAGCAACTATTATAAAACAGCATACGGAAGGTGATATAGTTGCCAATACTGTCAGCCATGCCATACTCGGTGCGGTGGTAGCCGAGCTGCAAGGCAACTCCGCCCTAGTGGGTGGCTTAGGTGCTGCTGCAAGTGAACGTGGTGCTGAGGTTATCATGGGTATTCTTTACCCAGGTAAAACAGTAGCGGAATTATCACAAGAAGAAAGACAACAAATCAGCGCCCTATCACAACTCGCCACAGGCCTTGCGATAGCCGCTGCCGGTGGTGATATTCAAGATGTGAATACTGGCGTTGCTGCGGGTAAAAATGCGGTTGAGAATAATTATTTAAATGTATCAGAAGATAAAAAGAGAAAAGATGCACAGGCCCAATTAGACCTAATTGAAAAAGGAATAATGATTGTTTCGGATGACCGAAAACAAGAACTACAAGGTCAAGTCGCTGTATTAAATGCTTTGGATGAGCAACGAAATGAAATTTTAAATACGGTTTGCCAGAATTTAAGTTCATTAGAATGCAGTGCAGCCAGAGCAGATCTACAAGCAGCATACGATAGTTATTTTAAAACGATCAAACCAGAAGATTATATAGCCTATAATGATGCTTATTCTAACTATACTAAGTACTATGATGGTTATAAACAAATATTGAGCCAGATAAACAAATTAGAAGGACAAGATCTTGCAGCTTTTAATGAATATAAAGCTCAGAATTTGTCAGAAGGTTTAGGGATTAGTATTGAATCTGCCCGGAACTTGATTAAATTTGATAACGCAATGCATTCGGCAGCAATAATTGCTTCAGCGGTTGTTGGTCAAAATAGTGTTAAATCTGCTGGAAAGGGAACGACACTCCCTAACGGTTATACTTCACAAGGAGCTAAT
>NZ_LZHC01000076.1:0-916 GCF_001690535.1 Gilliamella sp. Bif1-4
AATTAGCCGTGTTTTGCAACAATTGGGATTACGGAGTAAAGCAGCACGTAAATTCAAGCATAAAACAGACAAGGCTCATCACAATATTGCGCCCAACACGTTAGATAGGCAATTTAATCCTGATAAACCTAATAAAACATGGGTAACCGATATTACTTATATTAAAACGGGTGAAGGTTGGTTATATTTGTCGGTGATTATCGATTTATATGGACGAAAAGTGATTGCTAGGCAAACCAGTCGCTACATAGACCGCCATTTAGTGTGTAATACATTAAAACAAGCTTTATTTCGGCGTCACTTTCCTAAAAATGTACTCATTCATAGTGACCAAGGAAGCCAATATTGCAGTGCTGATTTCAAGCAATTATTGTTACAATATGGGCTAAGGCAAAGCATGAGTCGAAGAGGCAACTGCTTTGATAATGCGGTTGTTGAGAGTTTTTTTCATACACTCAAAACACATATTATTCATGACTGTTACTACAAAACGAGGAAGCAGGCTAATAAAGCACTATTTGAATATATTGAAATCTATTATAATCGGATACGCCGTCATTCAGCCAATGGCTGGGTATCACCTGAACAATATGAACAACAATATTACCAAAACGAAAAAATGATAGAGGCGGGCACTGTCTAATATTTTGGCGAGGATCAAGATTCAGTATCTGCACCAGATAAATAATCACCTGTAGCTTTATTTAATACTGAAATCAAATCAGCTTTGTCAGTGTCGGTTAAAGACTTATCAGCCATAGCAAGTGCCGCCATAGCGGCACTAATTGGCCCTGGTAAAAATGCACCTATTTGCTCTGGGGCTCGCATCCAGAGTTCAACATAATCGCTACCATTAGGCATATCTTTACCTGTTATGAGCCTTTCTAGTGCTTCCTCTGTTTCTTCTTGAGTTAAA
>NZ_LZHC01000077.1:0-339 GCF_001690535.1 Gilliamella sp. Bif1-4
GTAGAAAAAGAACAAGAAAAAGCCGCAGACAAAGGCATCGTGTTAACCGACAAGCAGCAACAAAAAATCTACGAAGACGCCTACAAAGAATCGATGAACCAAGGCATGTCAGCGATGGGCAGTGACGCCCGCCAAGGTATTGACATGGCGGTTAGTATCATCAACGGCTTAATCAGTGGTGACATGACAGGGGCAGCCGCAGGGGCACTTGCACCAAAAATTGCGACTATTATCAAACAACAGACCGAAGGAAGCACCGTTGCCAACACCGTCAGCCATGCGATACTCGGTGCGGTGGTAGCCGAGCTACAAGGCAACTCAGCTCTAGTGGGTGGCTTA
>NZ_LZHC01000078.1:0-15470 GCF_001690535.1 Gilliamella sp. Bif1-4
TATTATAATCGGATACGCCGTCATTCAGCCAATGGCTGGGTATCACCTGAACAATATGAACAACAATATTACCAAAACGAAAAAATGATAGAGGCGGGCACTGTCTAATATTTTGGCGAGGATCAGATATCGAATCCCGATTATTTTGAACCAAGTGCGCCATTGGTTTGTTATGCTCAACCTAATTTATCAAATGATTCCAGTAATAATACTGTATATAAAGATTTAGATGGTCCCGATTGGGTAAAAGGAAAAGGATTTGTTCCACAAGATATAAACAATCCACAACGTAATTTCCCATCGACAGGAACAAATAATGTTTATTTTTATTTATTATTAGCAAACGTAACGCCCGAAGAGATTATCTCAGCTAATGGCGCTAGAGTATTCCCTGAATCAGGGCGTGGAGTTAGTTTAGCTTTATCATCTGCACGAACACCGGGTTGGGGAAAAGGCTCATAAGATGTTGCTTTAAAGATAGTATTGAAAGGTCCTCCAAATAGTAGCGCTAATAAAAATTTTAGCCCCTCTACATTTAAACTTTATTCAGATAGAGCCAAAAGTAACATTTTGTATAGCTTTAAAATTGAAAGATGGTATATAGCCCAAGGGGTTGGTATAAATGCTTCAGCGAGTAAGACAAAAGATTATTGTAATCAAATTGGTTATCGGATGCCGAGTGTTGCAGATTATACTAATGCAAATAATGATGATATTTGGACTGGAGGTATTCCTGGAAGAAATATCAATGGTTATCGCCGACAATTAAGCTATCGCGGCGGTAATGGCAAGTGGATTGGCGGGCTATTTAATGAATGGGGAACTTTGTTTAATCATCCTAATCACTATTTAGGTCTTGACGACTGGGAAACTAAGCATCCTTATGATTGGTATTGGACAATCGATACATACAAGGGAAAATCAATTCGAGTCGATCTAGGGGGGGGATTTAGGTTATGAATTAACTTTTAACCTATACAGAGCTGCTTGTGTTAAGCCGTAGTTAAATTTGTTTATCTGTTCAGCAAATAGTTTGACTCTGTAATTTTTGAAGTTACATAGGTTATTACGAGTAAGTTAATTATAGAACTTACTCGCATTGTTTACAGTAATTTACGAAAAAACTGTAATAAATAGACATAAAAAAGCAAAATTAACACCTTATCACTGACTATTTATTAGCTATTATAATACGGTTAAACCGCATAAAGCAATTTTTGGGGAAAACGCCTTATGAGTTTTTAGAGGATTATTTTAATGATGAAGTGTAAACAACTCGATGTTTTCCTACATTAAAATAACCGCACTGTATTATTAACATTATTACATATTGCGGCTTTTTGGGAAGTAATATAAAACTATTTCTAGTATATATTCTTAATTAGCAATTTATTGATAATATATTTAAAAATAAAATGTTTTTACTAGACTTAAACAAATATAATCTCCCATTTTTTAATTCTATCAGTATTTAAGATACATTATTGTATAAGCAATTAGAGCATTCTTGTAAATAACCCTAGACCCAATCCTAAGAATCGCTACAATATACGCCATTAGTCATATAGCAAATACTTTTTGCTATTTTTAATCAATTAAACGGATGATGTTTTATGGCGCAATATGTTTATACCATGAATCGCGTAGGGAAGATTGTTCCTCCTAAACGCTATATTTTAAAAGATATTTCTTTAAGTTTTTTTCCAGGTGCAAAAATTGGTGTGCTGGGTTTGAATGGTGCAGGTAAATCAACGTTACTTCGCATTATGGCGGGTGTTGATACCGAAATTGAAGGGGAAGCACGTCCACAACCTGATATTAAAATTGGTTATTTACCCCAAGAACCGAAATTAGATCCTAAACAAACTGTGCGCGAAGCTGTAGAACAAGCCGTTGGTGATGCTAAACAAGCATTGGCTCGATTAGATGAAGTATATGCCGCTTATGCTGATCCTGATGCCGATTTTGACAAATTAGCCAAAGAACAAGCAGAGCTTGAAGCCATTATTCAATTGCAAGATGCTCACAATCTGGATAACCAGTTAGAGCGAGCCGCTGACGCACTACGTTTGCCAGATTGGGATGCGAAAATTGAAAATTTATCAGGTGGTGAACGCCGTCGAGTAGCAATTTGTCAATTATTACTTGAAAAGCCTGATATGTTATTAATGGATGAACCGACCAACCACTTAGATGCCGAATCGGTAGCATGGTTAGAACGATTCTTACATGACTACGAAGGTACGGTTGTTGCAGTAACTCACGATCGCTACTTCCTAGACAACGTTGCAGGTTGGATTTTAGAACTTGACCGTGGTGAAGGCATTCCATGGGAAGGCAACTACTCATCTTGGCTTGAACAAAAAGATCAGCGCCTAACACAAGAAGCCTCGACCGAATCGGCACGTCGTAAATCGATCGAAAAAGAACTCGAGTGGGTACGACAAAATCCGAAAGGGCGCCAAGCAAAAAGCAAAGCCCGCCTAGCTCGCTTTGAAGAACTCAACAGTAATGATTACCAAAAACGTAACGAAACTAACGAGCTCTTTATTCCAGCTGGACAGCGTTTAGGCGATAAAGTGATTGAAGTAAGCAATCTAACTAAATCGTATGGCGATCGTGTGCTGATTGATAACTTATCTTTTAGTATTCCTAAAGGGGCAATTGTTGGCATTATTGGTCCAAATGGAGCAGGGAAATCAACCCTATTTAGAATGCTATCAGGCAAAGAACAACCTGATTCAGGCACGATTACTTTGGGTGAAACAGTGCAACTTGCATCAGTTGATCAGTTCCGTGACAGTATGGACGACAAAAAAACAGTTTGGGACGAAATTTCAAACGGTCAAGATATTATGCGTATTGGCAATTTTGAAATACCAAGTCGTGCTTATGTTGGTCGTTTTAACTTTAAAGGTGTTGATCAGCAAAAGCGTGTAGGTGAACTTTCAGGTGGTGAACGTGGTCGTGTACATTTAGCTAAATTATTGCAAGTGGGTGGTAATGTATTACTACTTGATGAACCAACCAATGATTTAGATGTTGAAACGCTACGCGCGCTTGAAAATGCATTATTAGAGTTTCCGGGGTGTGCTTTAGTGATTTCCCATGACCGTTGGTTCTTAGATCGTATTGCGACCCATATTTTGGATTATCAAGACGAAGGTCATGTTGAATTCTTTGAAGGTAACTTTACCGAATACGAAGAATGGAAAAAGCGCACATTGGGTGCTGAAGCATTAGAGCCTAAACGTGCTAAATATAAACGAATCTCCAAATAGAATTAATTTTTATTTTATTCCGCCGATTTATATTGGCGGAATAGTTTTATCTTCTTGATAGCTATTTTAAATATTTTTCAAAATGTAATTATCTAAACTAACCCTTTAGATGAACTAATAATTCTCGAAAAAGTATCCATTAGCAAACGCGGTATAGCGTTTATACCACGTGATTTTGCATCATCACAAATGGCAATCGCAAGATCAGGTTTTGAACTTTTATGAATTGCTTTTTGAATAATTTGATGTACAGGCAGATCAATATGCTGTGTTGTATTATAAGCGGCAAGTTTATAGACATGACTAAAACCATGTTTAAATAAAAAGTTTTCAATGTCTCGCGCAGGCAAAACCGTTAAGTAATCATCAGGATTTTTATCTTCACCACATAACGATTTTACCGTATCGGCATATTTTTTACCCGCCATATCCCCATCAGTAATTACATACCAATGAATTCCCATTTTATTGGCATATTTTATAAGCGGTTTTAAACCACACTGAGCAAACTCAATAAGCTGAACTCCCTCTGAACTCAGATGATAACCACTTTGTTCAGCTAGTTCACGTAACAACCACACTTCGGTTTCGCCCTCGACTAACAACCAACATCGTGCAAATAAGGCATTTGATCGGCGATAAAGAATATGAAACGCAATACGGCGACTATCACTAACGCTTAATGAATGAGGTTCAATGTATTTGGCAATAATTTTATCTGGCAGACGAATTAAACGATAAAGGTTTTCTAATGAAAATAATGATACCAGATCACTTGAGTTAGACGTGATAATTTTTTGTGTAGGGAAGTTTTTTAGTAAGCGAAATGCAACTGATAAAATGATTGGATGTAACAAACTTTCAGGCTCTTCTAAAATTAAAATAGGCATTGAACTTTGTGAAAGTGAATAATTTCCTTTAGCATCAATAATAGAGCCGAAAATTCCTAAAAATACAGTTCGTAAATAATCATTATCAAGATTATCCAATACACCATTAATTTGTTCCAAAACATTCCAATCTTCTGTTCTTGGTGTACTTTTGGAATTTTTTTGTTTGTAATGATTGCGGTGTGCTTGATCGACAAAATAATACTCTAATAATGAGCGTGCGGCTTGTAGGCCTCGAGCTAATTCATCTTGGGTTAATTCGGCTGAATGGGCTTTTAGTTGGTTTGAAAGTTGGCTAATGTAGTGTTCGGATAATGGTTCGTTAGTAACAGTTAATTTCTCAGGATTAATTGCGTTTTTAAGTGTCATTACTGGATTTAGTTTGATTAATGTTGCAATTAATAATTTTTCGTTTTCTATATTAAAGGGATTGCCTTGTGCATTGAGCAATTTATGTTGTGTTATAATTTGGTTATCTTGTTTATGAGCAGAAATTTGATAAGTGATTCGATGCAGATTATCTTGGTGTGATTGATACGAAACTGAGCGTAATGGTTGATAATCTTGATTATTTAATTCATGTAAGTGTGATTGGCAATAAGTGATTTTAATAATAATATTATCGCCATAACATTGGTATTGATCATGATAAAAATCGGAATCGACAAATTGATAAAACGTGTTATCCAGTGATAACAATTGCAAAGAGCTGATTAAACTTGACCGCCCCCAACGATTTTCACCCATTAGTACGCTAGAACTTGCATTTAATTTTAAAGATAGTTGACTAATACCTTTAAATCCGGAAATATCAATTTGTTCAATAAACATAGCGTATCCTTATTGTTAAAGATGATACTTTTCTGTCCTTTTACGAATTCGTTCAACTTTTTGATGCGTGCTAGCTATTAGCTTAGATTCATTGCGCAAAATCGTTTTTAAAGGTTGATTAAAATACACTTTCAAAAAACGCCAAATATCACGATCAGTTAGCCCAATATTCATGGTTGAAAAATAAAGCCCGATTAAATCTTTATCACGCCAACGCACAGGAACCGTTTTACGAACCTGAGCACGGTGTAAATCAATCACCGATAATTTTATTTGCTGATGATTTTCAAAAAGCGGAATATCAAGCAAAAAGTGACACAAATAACAATCACGATGATTAACCCCAGCAGCATGCATTTGAGCCACCATTTTTGCCAAATAAATAACTAAAGAACGCTTTATATGATAGCTAGGTGGGTTAGTTAACCATGGCTTGGTAAAATCTTCTAAACTCACAGTCGGGTTAAGATCTCTTGTCACAATAAACGAATGACGAGTCAGCGGATTTAGCCCCTTACGACCAAATGCTCGCCCGTCCATCGTATTAACGCCAACTTGCTCCAAACGCTCGATCGCATCCCACTCTTGCTTAGCATCTAAAACAGGTAAACGTAACGAAATAAGATTCTTCACAATCTCTTTAATGGTTGTACCACGATGAATTTTAATAAAATACGATTCATCACCAAGCTCAAAATTCAACGTCTTACGTTGCTTAACCACTCGATAGACTTTGCCTGATATTAACTCAACTTCCGCAAACGGATCTTTATTTTTCCACAAAGCATCAAAAGGGGATTTTAACTTCAACTCATTCATAATGATCACAACCTAAAATAATATCTGCGGCACGATGGGCTAAATGATATAAATCAGTCGTTTTACCATAATGTATTGCATTGTTGTGCCAAGCTAGTAATTGATCGTGATCTGTGATGGCATTTTGTACCGCTTGATTGAGATCTGCTTGCACAAAAGGCTCGGCAAGGATCACCCCAGCATTGGCATCATCAATATGATAAGCATAGCCCGAAATGCTTGACACAATCACCGGCACCCCAGCGGCTAACCCTTCAATAAGCACCATACCAGCTGCTTCTTGTCTTGCTGGGTGCAATAGCAAATTTGCCGCAAATAAAAAGTCAGGGATATCATTACGGCCTGCGAAAAAACGTACTTGATACTCAATGCCGAGTTGCTTAGCCAGTTTTTGATAAGCTTCGGGATTATCCTGCCCCACTACTAAAAAAGTCACTTTTTGTTTTAAATCGCAAGGTAGTGCGGCAATGGCGGTTAAAGAACGATCTACTCCCTTCCGCTTAAAATCTGATCCAATTTGCACAATCACAAAATTATGTTCATCAATTTGATTGGCTTGCCTAAATTGCTTACCTTTAGCTAGCGACTCATAATTGTATTGGCGATCTTGCGCAATACCGGGTGGCAATAGGTAAAAGCGTGATGGATCAGTATGGTAATGGCGCTCAAAATCACTAATTTGCTGTTTTGTTAGTACCATAACTTTGGTTTGGCTATGTTGATTAAATACCGCATCTTCGAAAGCTAAATAATGCTTACAGCGTTTTGACAATTTATACAAAAAGCCCTTTTGTGAAACCTTTTCGGCATAACAAGTATCACCTGCAAAATAAACATCCAAATCAGGCATTTTATTAAAGCCAACTACACAATCAACAGGATTTACTTGTAAATGATCCTTCACCCAATGGTAATAAGATTGATTACGACTATGGTTGGATAAGCCCTTTTTAGGTACCAAAATAATGTCAAACCCACAAGGTACATCGCCTTGCCAATCCATGACATAAACACGAACATTATGTCCTCGATTTTGACAAGCTTTGGCTATTTGCAAAAAATCACGTTGCAAACCACCAAAAGGAAAATATTTATAAATACAAAAAGCCAGTTGCATGCAGATTGTCTCAAGTTTGAAAGGCGTATTATATACTTAGTATTTATTTGGGTGCAAAGTTTGATTTTTATAGACCAAAATTTGCTGGAAAATTTTGGTCATAGTGACAGTTGAATAAGCATACTGTCATTTGTAAAAATAATTCAAGAGTCTATACCATTATAATTTGGTTTTATTCTTAGTGTGAGTGCGTTACGCTATTGATAATCTCTCAAACTATAATAATTTTAAATGAAATTGTTAGCACCATTGAAAACGTAAAAAGAATGACCAAAAACAATAGAGAATAGCAAGGGACAAATAGATATATCTTATTTTTCTATTTTTTATAAAAAATAAACTCAAAATTAAGGGAATGGTAAGGATAAGAAAAACGTCTTCACTATTTCTTCCACCTAATGGTAACGTGCAAAGGTTGTCTGGATCACCTGTAAAAATCATCCATTCATATTTATTGGTTGAAAATAAATTAATAATTATTAATAAAAAGGCGAAGTGGATAAATGAAAGGATGTCCTTTTTCATAATCATTAAATCCACTTATGATTTAAAAAAGTAACTATCACCAATAGCACTACCTTGAGCACCAAACAGGCGTAAATTGTGATCAACGGCATTCATCGATTGCCAATGGTTTTCACACCAATCAGGAGCGAGTAGAGTTGGTTTTCTGGCATTAGCTGATATGCGATGATACAAAATATTGGCTGGCGTTTGGCGAATAATATCGCCAGCAATATCGACATATTCATCTAATGATAATACTGGAAGCCGCCCAGCCCGCCACGCTTTTGCCATAATACTACCTTCAACAATATGTAAAGGGTGTAATTTTAAACCGTCCACACCACAGTCGAGCACACGTTCAAGGGTTATAAAGTTATCTTGTTTGGTTTCTTTCGGTAAACCAATAATTAAGTGAGTACAGACCTTAATGCCAAATTTGCGTGCCTTTTGTACGGTTTGATAATAATCATCAAAAGTATGCCCTCGATTAATATTGTGTAAGGTTTTGTTATGAGCAGTTTGTAAACCAAGTTCTAACCAAACTTCATAGCCATTGGATTGATAATGCGCAAGCAAATCAAGTATTTCATCAGGAACACAATCAGGGCGAGTACCAACACAAAGCCCAACAATATCCGCACTATTCAGGGCTTCTTCATACATATTTTTTAGAATTTCAACCTCGGCGTAGGTGCTGGTATAAGCCTGAAAATAAGCAAGGTATCGTTTAGACTTTTTCATCTGTTGGGCTTGCGAGGTTAATTGTTCAGAAATTGATTTAACCTGAATAGATTCATCAATGATTGAGGCAACATTACAAAAAGTACAACCACCTTGACCAATAGTACCATCTCGATTGGGACAGCTAAAGCCACCATGTAAAGTAAGTTTATAGATTTTTTCGCCATAACGACGTTGTAAATCGGAACCAAATGTATTAACGACTAAATGAAGTTGCATTATAAACCAAATAAGATTTTTAATTATTTTAGCAATATGTCTTGTATTCCATATCTTATCCATAATACTACTTTTCAACAATATATAAATATTTTTTATAACCCAAAAAAAGATTGAAATTGAGCGCTGATTAAGTAAGGGTAACTAGTGTTGTTTTTTACACTGTGATGTGCGGTAAGTTTAAGGCTTGTTGTAATTAATAACTAGGAGTTAACATGTAACTCACCAATAAATATGCTGAAGGTTATTCTGGTAAACGTTATTACAGTGGTTGTGAATATGTTGATGTTGTTGAAAAATTGACAATTGATCGTGCTAAATGTTTCTTTAAATTTATTTACATTTCTTTACAAAAAAGTCCGCCAAAAAAACTAGTCAATCACCCCTTAAACGGCTATACTTTCATCGCTTCAGAAAAATGAGCTTATCAAACAAGCAAATAATTATAAAAAATTCAAATAAAACAAAATATTACTTGACAGGTGAAACGAAATGCAGTACCATTTTAGGCACAAGGCACAAGGCACAAGGACTGGCAAACCTATGTCTTAAATTTATCAAATAATCCTATTCGACAAGTTTTTACTCGAAACTTATTTATATTTTCGAAATTATCTCTCGAATTATTTTCGAAATTATCCACAAAACTATTTTCAAAAATTCCATTGGCATTAGCGCCGTTGTTGTTATTGCCGTACTCTTTAGAATCGCAGGCATTATCGGCCACGACTTCTGAGCGCATTCAAGGCACAGCACCTTATTTAACTATTGATGGCGGTGTTACTAAAGTGACTGATCTAAGGGAATTATTAGGTATTAAGTTATCGGATGGTCGAACATTCACACCGCAAAATAATCCTTCATCATCGACAGCGCTAATCAAGTTACCTAATGTAGGGGATACTTTTGCTGATATTGAAATGATAGTCCCGCCATCAAGCGACTCAATAAATATAAATGACTTAGTAACACAAGGTAAATGGGGCGATGATGATGGGGATGGACAGGGAGCAGGTGAAGTTACTGCATCAGGAAGTATATCGTTAGTAATAAAGGATAAAGATGGCAATACCGTTAATCGTAGTGATGCATTAGATATATGTAAAGCACCTTATAAGGTAACCTTAGATAGTTCAGAGGGAACTTTAGAGACTCGTTATGGCATGCCGAATAGTAGTACGTTTAGAGGAGGAACAGTGGAGTATTATATCACTTTACCGTCACAGCCCGTTATTTGTGCAGTCAGGCCGAATCTAAATGGAGGTACAAGCTTCTATGCAGGCCCATCTAATATATGGAGTCCTACTAAGGGTTTTTTAGTTCAGTCAACAAGTCCATCATCTTACGGTTTAAATTTTCCAACGACTGGTTTAGATGGCTTGTATTTTGATTTGCTTATTGCTGGGGTAGACGCAAGTCAGTTGCGTTGGACAATTAACACAAGTGGTAGTCTAAATGCAACAGTGAGTTGGAGAAGGCCGCTAACAGGAACATTCACAGCCCCAAGTGGGAGTGCTGTCCAAGCTGATGAATGGATTACGGATAAATCAAAATATGTAACACGGGTAACGTTGCATGGTCCAAGGGCAAGTAGTGGTCAAATAAACTCAAGTAATCCTAGTTCACTAACACGTCCATCTTTACCGCAAACCTTTGAGTTAGTCGGAAGGGATAGAAGTGGTAATGAGGTTCGTTATGGATTTGTATTAAGGCAGTGGTTCGTCAATCGGGGGACTCAATATCAACTTCATAGTGACCATTTAGCATGGTGTAATAGTTTGGGTTATCGAATGCCACGGGTAAGAGATTTAACCAATTCAAACTATAATAATTTAGGCGCCACGCCGTTGTCTGATTGGAATGGTTACAGGCGTCACATAGGCGCTGGCTTTTTCACGGAGTGGGGCAGCATGCTCAACTACGGCACTGATGCGGGCTTCGCCAGCTACGGCTACTCGACGAGCGACGCTACAGGTAGCGACCAGTTCGGTGTCTCCTCGCGCTACGGCACCGTCTACGTCAACAGTGCCAGCCCCTCCCGCTATGGCGTTTGCACCGCACCTTAGCTTTTAGCGTTTAGTTCTTAATCCTTAGGGCGCGGAAGGGGGTTACGGTGCTTGAGAGGATAATATAACAAAGAATAAAGCCCCAGCGTAAGTTGGGGCGTTTTCCTTAGGGTTGCGCTATTGTGGCAAAGCCACAATAGCGCCGCCCCCGCCGCCGACGCTGAAAGCGTGGCAGGTAGTCCAGTATTACGCTGTGGCGGTTTAAAGCTGTGGTCTATTTTAGTTCGGCAAGGTTTCGGACGTATTGACCTTTGGGGGAATAAAATAGCTATCGTGAATACGTCCTAGCAAGGGGAATTAGAGCGAACTCCTTTTGCAATCCAACGCTTTAGCGCATAATGTGTCTACGGCGCCCTTTCGCCGTCGCTCGGTCTTAACGTACCGTTTGTGGGATTACTCGTATCATCCTGATACTCGCCTTTTTGAGACCATCTTTGCTTTGCTCAGATGGTCAAATTTGTTCTAGACAAATTTGTCAGACGCAGCACAAACTCGCCAAACATCCCTATTTGGCGTGCTAACCTCACTCTGTTGTCGGCACATTCAGACGCCGAAACAAAACAGACAACATAACCTTGAGTGGTTTTTATAAGTTATTTTTTATAAAAAACAATACAGTTACCCTACAAAAGCAGGTTATATAAAATTATTGATTTTATTGTTTTTTTTATATGTTAAATAAAATCAGTATTCTTATGACTAGATTTGAATTGTTCAAATGATGCTATTAAGCAATGTTATTTATGTGAGTTATTTCTTTTAAAAGTTACAGTACTATTTTTATTGCAATGTATTAATATTACTTATAACTCATAAAAAAAGATTGAAATCGTTTGGTTGTTAAGTAACCATATGAGTGTAATGCCCATTTTTGCTAACGATAAAGCAAAATCTGACAAACTAAATAATTGATGATAAGGATCCAACATGTTTAGTAAAGATATGACTATTGCCGAGTACGATAAAGAACTGTGGGATGCGATAAAAGGTGAGGAACAGCGTCAAGAACATCATCTTGAACTGATCGCATCAGAAAACTATACCAGTCCACGTGTAATGCAAGCACAAGGCTCACAACTTACTAATAAATATGCTGAAGGTTATCCTGGCAAACGTTATTATGGTGGTTGTGAATATGTTGATGTTGTTGAAAAATTAGCAATTGATCGTGCTAAGGCTTTATTTGGTGCTGATTATGCTAATGTGCAACCGCATTCAGGTTCACAAGCTAATTTTGCCGTTTATATGGCGCTTTTAAATGCAGGCGATACGGTTTTAGGTATGAACCTGTCTGAAGGAGGGCATTTAACACACGGTTCGCCCGTTAACTTTTCAGGTAAACTTTATCATGTTGTGGATTATGGAGTTGATGATTCAGGGCGTATTGATTATGACAAGTTGGCTAAAACAGCCCAAGGATCTAAACCTAAAATGATTATTGGTGGATTTTCGGCTTATTCTGGGGTGGTGGATTGGCAACGTATGCGTGAAATAGCCGATAGTGTGCGTGCTTATTTATTTGTGGATATGGCGCATGTGGCAGGGCTAGTTGCGGCAGGTGTTTATCCAAATCCTGTTCCTTATGCACACGTTGTTACTACTACAACTCATAAAACTTTAGGTGGTCCTCGTGGCGGTTTGATTTTGGCTAAAGGTGGTAGTGAAGAATTATATAAAAAGTTAAATTCGGCTGTCTTTCCTGGAGCACAAGGTGGTCCTTTAATGCATGTAATTGCCGCTAAAGCAGTTGCGTTAAAAGAGGCGATGGAGCCTGAGTATAAAATCTATCAACAACAAGTGGTGAAAAACGCTAAAGCTATGGTCGAGGTGATTTTGCAACGTGGCTATAAAGTAGTTTCTGGTGAAACACAAAATCATCTGTTTTTAATTGATTTAGTCGATAAAAATATCACAGGTAAAGAAGCTGATGCGGCTTTAGGTAGTGCTAATATTACCGTTAATAAAAATAGTGTACCAAAAGATCCACAAAGTCCATTTGTAACATCTGGTGTGCGCATTGGTACGCCGGCTATTACCCGTCGAGGCTTTAAAGAAGCCGAATCGCGAGATTTAGCTAATTGGATTTGTGATGTTTTAGATAATATCGATGACGAGCAAAACATCCAAGCCGTGAAAGAAAAGGTGCTTGCAATTTGCCGTCGTTTGCCAGTTTATCAGCATTAATGGTTGTTTCATTTCGCCGATGGTTGTCGGCGAAATGGTTTTTTGCTTTTATTTACCAATATTGGCATTTGTGTCAGTTTTGTTTTGGGGTTGTTCTTGATTGTGTTGTTCGATATAGCGGTCAAGGTAACCTTCATGCCATAGCCAGCTTCCTGTAACTCCAACACCAAGTAAAATTGCTAACCAAAAAATAATAACTAGTTTGTTGTGACGTTGTTTCATTGGATCACGCAAATTACGTTTTGCATTGGTAGGGAGCTGGGCTTTGCTAGTGAGCAAGCTTCCTAGCATTAAGTTGATTTTGACTTGCCCATTAATTGCCCAACCAGATGCTTCTAGTAATGGTCCAAGTGTTCTTCGACGTAATTTTAACCATGCTAAAATAACAGAAGGACCTGAAATAATTAGAAATAACCCAATAAAAACTAAAGGTACTTGCCACCAAGCTAGCGCAAAAATGGCTTGGAATATTGTGGCTAATGCTGTTCCGATTGCGCCAATGGCTAAACCAATTGCAGCAAAAATTCCTACACTTTTACCAATATCAAATTTATTAGCTGGATTTTGTAGTGCTTGTTCACTTGATTTTTCGACATCGGTATCTTTGCTGCTTGCCCATTTGTTAATTTGTTCGGTAATCACACGCCCCATACGTTGATAAGGAGCCCAAATTGCTTGTTGGATGCTGATTGGCTTAGTGATTATTTTAACAACATTAGCATCCCAATCGTTACCTTCATTATCAATAAACACACCATTGCGACCTTCAATCAATAAATCACCTTGTCCTGCTGTCATTGCAGCTGCAATTAGCTGTTTTTCTCCATGCCTAGTGCATTCACAATAAAGTAAACATAATTCAGAATAATTTGCCATGGTTGCGTGTTTGGCAATATTATCGACCGCAACGCAAAGTGTCGCACAGCGGCCATCAATGTAGAGTTTACCAAGTTGAAATGCAGCTCGTGTTTCTGGTAGGAAAAAGTCCGCAAAAGAGACAAAGTTAACTAGCAAACGGTAAAGATGTTTATGAAATAGGACTAATTTTTCTAGCACTAGAATATCTGATGCGGATATCGGTGTTTGATTATCTTGTTCAACCATTTGCTCAAATTCAGTCAGTAAATCATTGTTAGCTAGGTTGGTAATGATGCTAATAGGAATATCATCTATACTGGCCGAAGGCTCAATTTCAACGGTTAATTGTACCACTTCGGGTTTAGCGTTAATAAGTGCAGTATAAGCTTGTAAACTTTGTTGAATATTTTGCCATTCTTGCAGTGTTAGTTGGTCAGGATTAGATAATGATGATTCTACTAATGTCTTAAATCGGCTGATTTTAGCTTTCCAAAGTGGATTTAGCCCATTGACTAGATCAAGAGTATTCGTTGTGCTGATTTTTGATAGCGGTAATTCGGCTAATTCATCTTCAGATAGTAATCCGTTTTGGATTGGTACAATATACTTTTCGTCTACATTGAGCGCTGCTTGGGCTTGCGGAGCGTATTGTGCTAATTCAACTCGTAAAAAATAATCATCAATTTTGGGTTTTAATAGTTGGATTAGCTTCCAAATTTCGGTGCTATTTTCACCGAAAGGTGTTTGGGTGTTGGCTATTTTGGTTTGCCATTCTAACCAGGTTTTTAGGTTGTTGACAAATGTGGTAGCTATGTTTAGATCAATGCCATCTTGCCCACTCATATCTTTTTGAGCACCAGTAGTTTTGATTGCTGTTGTAATAAACATTTGCATGTTTGGTGACAATTCGCTTGATGCAGGAAAGATCAAATCACCATTATAAAGTTTGTCAGCATTGATTTTTATTGATTGTTGTATATCATCTTGTGTTAAATAATCCACATTTTTTTTATTCAAGCTAACTAAAATGCTTTGTGCGGTCACCGATAATTTTTTCCCTTGCGGAGTCGATGAGTTAATTTGTGATAATGGTAGTGTTTCACTTGTATTGAAAATACTATCAAATGAAATAATTTTATCTTGAGTCCAGCTAATGGCATCTAAAATATCAGGTATGCGAATACGTCCGTCATTATCTGAATCGAGTAGAGATAAGGTTCGTTCATCAAAATCCAATCCTGTTGTTGGGCAACTTAGAGCGACCCATAATTTAGGATCTAAATCAGGTAAATTGATAATATCTCTGGCACTTTTAAATACAACTTGATCAAGCCCACCAACACGTTGAAATGTCCACATATGGCTCATAATAATCTCCACAAATAAATTTTATAATATCTTTATTGAAAGAAAACGCAGAGTTGTTTACACTTCATGATTAAAATAATCATCTAAAAACTCATAAGGTGTTTTCCCAGAAATCGCTTTATGCAGTTTAACCGTATTATAATAGTTAATAAATCGCTTAAGTTTTGTTGCCTATCTTTTGAATCTTTAAATATTTGCTGATTATGCCACATCTCCATTAAAGTTCGTATCACTCTTTCTGATTTTGCATTCATTTATTGGTAGTTAGATTTAGTGAATTTTTGGTTTATGCGATTATTATACATTTTAACAAATCGGTAACGGTTATCTTTATTTATGGTATAGGCGCCATATCCCATATCTTTGATAGGACGTTAACTTTGCTTTTATGTATATTTGTTACAGTGATCCTCGCCAAAAAAGTGGACAAAAGTTGCCTCTATGGTATAAACAAAAATCATAAGAGACAAATATCATGGTCAAAAAATTTAATATCGAATTCAAACAACAATCAGTGGATTATGCGTTATCTAATGCACACCTTTCTATCAGCGAACTTGCCAATCATCTAGGTGTGGGTAAATCAACC
>NZ_LZHC01000079.1:0-38723 GCF_001690535.1 Gilliamella sp. Bif1-4
ACGATTTTTCCCATCACTTTTTCAACACGAATATAGGAAGGTAAACTAACTGCTTGCTCTACACCCTTTAATGGGGTTAATTGCCCTTTATCCGCCATGACATAAAAATATACGCCATTTTCTAAGTCTTTAAATTGTGTTAATGGTAATGAAATTGCCGATTGTTGCCATTTGGTTTTAATAATCTTTTTATATTGGTAGTTATCCCCCATTTCCACCTGAATTAAATCGCTATACTTATCCCGTGGCAATTGATTTTCAGCTTCAATTAAGCTTAATGGCGCTTGATGAGGGAAGTTTTTGTAACGCTCGGCCATAAAGCCGGGGAAGGGTAATTTATGGTAATAGACCTGATGAGGCTGAATTCCTAAATACTTTACTCTGTTGGTCGCTTCGCTGTCATATTGACGGCTTTCGCCTAATCCTTGTTCAAACATAGCATCTTTTAACAGGAAATGACTTTTTTCGACATTCATGATTAATTTATTGTACGGATAAGGCTCGTCTAAATCTTTTTCAAAATCAAAGATTTCTTCCGGCTCCCAACGTTTAGTTTTAATCACTTTGCCATCTTTATTTAATATTTGATTTTCTACACGGTTTGAATCGTCATGACGAATTACATGATTGGTTTTGATTCCTTTTCCATCAAAATAATCATCAATTTCATAGATATCATCTTGTCTAATATAAGACTCAATCAAATAACGTCCTGTTTTGATATTTTTTTTAATCGCTTTAGTCATGAGTCCCGTATTTTCATTAAACTCAATTTCAGAGGTATAAATAATATTATGATTATTATCGTATTTTTCTATATTAAACTGCTTTATATTATTATTTGGCCAGTAATCATAGGTATAATGACTAATTAATGCTAAAGGTCTTTTTTGAATACTGACTACAATGCCGTGTTTTTTTTCAACTCTCAAATAACAAGGTAACTCAAATACCTCTTCAAATGAAGCTTGCTGATGTAATTGCTTATGTTCATCTAGCGTATAAAAATAGATACCATCCTCTAGTGATTGAAAAGAGTCTGTTGGATACATTATTTCAATAATATTTCGCTTACGTTGCCATACATCATTATATTGATAGTTTTTATTTAATTTCACCTGTGCAATACTTTGAATCCCCTCTCTATACATTCTTGGTTTGGTTTCTAGACCAACAAGTGATGAAAATAAATTTTTTTCAGGGTAACTGTCTTCATTATCAAGGAAAAGCATAAAATCATGTTGAAAATAAATTTTACCTGGAACGATATTTTGTTGTTTTAATTTGTTGATTATTTGTATTTTTTTGTCTTTGTTTTTTGCTTCAGCGAAAGTGGGTTGGCTGTTTGATACCCAAGCAAAAAAACAGATTAGGGAAATTGTTATTATCTTTTTCATATTGTTTTGGTTTTTTCTAAATAGTCAGTAAGGTACATTAATTTAATTAGGCTTACAAATCAAAAATATCGCATCGCTTATGGCATTTGAATTTATTGTACGGATAAGGCTCGTCTAAATCTTTTTCAAAATCAAAGATTTCTTCCGGCTCCCAACGTTTAGTTTTAATCACTTTACCATCTTTATTTAATATTTGATTTTCTACACGGTTTGAATCGTCATGACAAATTACATGATTGGTTTTAATTCCTTGTTTATCAAAATATTCCACTATTGAGTAAATATCGTTTTGTCTAATATAAGATTCAATCAAATAACGACCTGTTTTGATATTTTTTTCAGTACTTTTGATCATTAATTCAGTATTTTCATCAAAAAACGTTTCGGCAGTATAGATAATATTATGAGTATTATCATATAGTTCTATTCCAAGATGCTTTAAGTTATTATTGTCCCAATAATCATAGGTATAATGACTAATAGATGCTAAACACCTTTTTGTATACTGACTATAATGCCCTGTTTTTTTCAGCCCGCAAAACCTCCACGAACACCAGAAAAGCTATTGCTGCCTAATTTATTAAATTGTTATAATAAAATAACAATTTAAGGGATTAATACACGATTGGAAAGAAACAATGTTAAAAAATACTTTTTATTATTCACTTTGTTATTTTGTATCCCAACCTGTTGGGCTGATGGTTTAACAAAAGAGCAGGCGGAAAACCTTGAACTTGCAGGGGTTAAGCTTGGAATAACCGAACCGGAACTGGTTGAATTACTCAAAAACAAATATCACCTTTCTGAAAATGACATAAAAATTAGTGAAATGAAAATGCGATTACCGCCATCAAAAATAGGCAAAAAATCAATAATTGAAGGCACAATCAAAAGCTATGAAATAACTTTAAATGCCAACAATCAAGACGAAAAATTAACAATTAGACTTGAAGATGACTTAGAGCGTAACCCTACCCAATTGGTTGTGTTCAATGTTTATAAAAAAATGACATACGCAGCAGAAATAGAGCAGAAAGTTTATAAAGAATTAACCCAAAAATATGGTAAAGAAGAATATAAAAACATAGTAGGGGATAAAATATGGAGCTATAAACCATACTTTTTACATCTATCCCGAGAAACTGACGGTAAGTTTTATGTCGAAATTTTGACCGAAAAATATCACAAGCAAAAAATAGAACCGTAGTAAAAAACGAAATAGTTGCATAAACGGTTAATTTGGCTAAAAAACACCAAAAACTTTAATAAAGTTAATATCTGCACTAACTAACTTTTGCCTAAACGTTTTTTGTTTTTGTGAATAAATAGGGATGGGTGTAGAGGTTTTAATGTTGGCTAACACACGATTGAACAAGTGATTTTACTGTTCAATCGTGCTTTTGCTATATCAAATTAACCAAAAAACTTTTTCACTTTGTCAAAGAAGCTTTTTTCTTTGGGACTGTGTTTAGAGTTTTTATCAGCTTTAAAGCTTTCACCTAACTCTTTTAGTAACTCTTTTTGTTTGCTGGTTAAATTAACTGGTGTTTCAACCACAACATGACAGTAAAGATCACCAACAGCATTACCACGCAACGATTTTATTCCTTTGCCTCGTAGTCGGAACATTTTTCCTGTTTGAGTTTCAGCAGGAATTGTTAAGCTGACCTTGCCGTTAAGGGTCGGCACTTCAACTTCGCCACCAAGTGATGCTAATACAATATTAATTGGAATTTCACAATGTAAGTTTGTACCGTCTCGCTCAAAAATAGCATGTGATTTAACTTGTACTTGTACACATAAATCACCAGATGGTGCACCATTTAATCCTGCTTCACCTTCACCAGAAAGTCGGATACGGTTTCCTGTATCAACACCTGCAGGAATTGTAACCGATAATGTTTTTGTTTTTTGTATTCGGCCTTCACCGTGACATTTTTTACATGGATTTTTAACTACTTTACCACGACCATGGCAAGTTGGACACTCTTGTTGCACCGCAAAAAAGCCTTGGCGCATTTGTACAACACCGGCACCATGACATGTATTGCACGTTACCACGTCAGAAGATTTTTCGGTTCCTTGTCCATGGCAAGTATCACAGCTTACCCATGTTGGGACTTTAATTTCTTTACTAACACCTGCAGCAGCTTCTTCTAATGTTAGTGTGATATTGTATTGTAAGTCATTGCCGCGAGATGCAGTTTGTCCACGACCTCGACCACCACCAAAGAAATCACTGAATATATCGTCAAAAGCTCCGCCGCCAAATCCACCAAAGCCTCCGAATCCTCCGAATCCTCCTCCTGCGCCGCCTTGGCCTTGTTCAAAAGCAGCATGGCCATATTGATCATAAGCCGCCTTTTTTTGCGGATCGGTTAGGACTTCGTAAGCTTCTTTTACTTCTTTGAATTTTTCTTCAGCTTCGGCTTTGTTATCCTGATTTTTATCAGGATGATATTTCATGGCTAGGCGTTTATAGGCTTTTTTTATCTCACTTTCACTGGCACTTTTACTAACGCCCAATGTTTCATAATAATCTTTCTTCGCCATAATTAACCTTTATTTTTATCTGTTTTCATAAACAACTAAACGGGCTTGAGTTACCTCTCGCCCGTTTAATGTATTACATGTTTAAAACTTGTTGGAATAACTCATTAAAAAACATAGTAACTAATGATTATTTTTTATTATCATCAACTTCTTTGAAGTCTGCATCAACAACATCATCTTGCGCAGTAGAGCTTCCATTATTTGATTCCGCACCTTGAGCTGCTTGAGCTTGTTGTTGTGCTAATTCAAGCAATTTTTTAGAAGCTTCCATTAATGCATTAATTTTCGCTTCAATTTCTGCTTTATCTTCGCCACGAGCGGCAGTTTCTAAAGCACTTACGGCATCTTCAATTGCTTTTTTATCATCAGCTGATAACTGATCACCTGTTTCAGTCACTTGTTTACGTGTTGAATGAACTAGATGATCTGCTTGGTTACGAGTTTGAGCTAGTTCTTCAAATTTACGGTCTGCATCGGCATTTGCTTCTGCATCATTAACCATTTTTTGAATCTCTTCTTCACTTAATCCTGAAGAGGCTTTAATCGTAATTTTTTGTTCACGTCCAGTATTTTTGTCTTTAGCCGATACATGTAAAATACCGTCAGCATCAATATCAAAAGTAACTTCAATTTGTGGCATACCACGAGGTGCAGGTTGAATACCATCTAGGTTGAATTGACCTAATGATTTGTTATCACCCGCACGTTTACGTTCGCCTTGTAATACATGAATGGTTACTGCTGATTGATTATCTTCAGCTGTTGAGAACACTTGACTATGTTTTGTTGGAATAGTTGTGTTCTTTTCAATTAAAGTTGTCATTACGCCACCCATAGTCTCAATACCTAAAGACAATGGAGTTACATCAAGTAATAAAACATCTTTAACATCACCACCAAGTACACCACCTTGAACAGCAGCACCAACGGCAACCGCTTCGTCAGGGTTTACATCTTTTCGTGGCTCTTTACCAAAGAAGTCGGCAACTGCTTTTTGAACCATTGGCATACGAGTTTGCCCACCAACAAGAATAACGTCTTTAATGTCAGAAACAGAAAGACCTGCATCTTGTAATGCTGTTTTTACAGGATCCATCGAACGTTTAACTAGATCTTCTACTAATGATTCTAATTTCGCGCGAGTCACTTTAATATTTAAATGTTTTGGACCACTTGCATCAGCAGTGATATACGGTAAATTAATATCAGTTTGTTGTGCTGATGATAATTCAATTTTCGCTTTTTCTGCCGCTTCTTTTAAGCGTTGCATTGCTAGCGGATCATTTTTTAGATCGAAATTTTGTTCACGTTTAAATTCGTCAACTAAATAATTGATTAAACGTGAGTCAAAGTCTTCACCACCTAAGTGAGTATCACCATTTGTTGCTAATACTTCAAAGGTTTTTTCGCCATCAACGTCGTCGATTTCGATAATAGAGATATCAAATGTACCACCACCAAGGTCATAAACAGCTATAGTTCGGTTACCTACATCTTTATCCAAACCATAGGCAAGTGCTGCAGCTGTTGGTTCGTTGATGATACGTTTTACGTCTAAACCTGCAATACGACCAGCATCTTTAGTTGCTTGACGTTGTGCATCGTTAAAATAAGCAGGTACAGTAATAACCGCTTCAGTCACTGCTTCACCAAGATAATCTTCTGCTGTTTTTTTCATTTTTTTCAATACTTCAGCAGAAATTTGTGGTGGTGCAATTTTTTGACCTTTAACATCAACCCATGCATCGCCATTGTCAGCTTTTACGATCTTATATGGCATGATGCTAACATCGCGTTGTACTTCGGCATCTTCAAAACGACGACCAATTAAACGTTTAATTGCAAATAGTGTATTTTGTGGATTAGTTACTGCTTGACGTTTTGCTGGTTGACCAACTAAGATTTCTCCATCTTGTGTGTAAGCAATAATAGAAGGGGTTGTACGATCGCCTTCAGCGTTTTCTAATACTTTTGCTTGACCATTGTCCATTACTGCAACACATGAATTTGTTGTACCTAAATCAATACCAATAATTTTACCCATAATCTTTTCTCCTCAAAACCTGTATTTTATTTCTTGTATATAGGTCTTAAATTTTAATTTTCAAGCCCTTACTTCATAAAGAAATGTTTTTTGTTTTCACATAAATGGGAACGTTATTATTAATATCAAGGGGGTACAAAAAAATTATTTTTCTAAAACCTTGATTATGGCGTTTTCTACACTTATTATTGCCGCTCTTTAATCATCTTACTTAATTTATAGGATCCTTATGGAACAAACAAAACTTGCAAATCCTGGCCCTCTTGGCTTAATGGGATTTGGTATGACAACAATTTTATTGAATATTCATAATGCTGGATTTTTTCCTGCTATGACAGTAATTGTCTCAATGGGTATTTTTTATGGCGGCCTTGCGCAAGTCATTGCTGGTATTTTAGAATTTCGAAAAGGTAATACGTTTGGTACAACAGCATTTACTTCTTATGGTTTCTTTTGGATTGCGTTAGTGGGTATTTGGTATTTACCAACTTCACCAGCGACAGCGCCATCTGATGCTACTTTTGTTGGTATTTTCCTTGCATTATGGGGGATTTTTACTGGCTTTATGTTTATTGGTACATTAAAAGGCAACCGTGCATTACAATTTGTTTTTGCTAGTTTAACCGTTTTATTTGCTTTATTAGCTATCGGTAATATTTCAGGTAACCATGGCATTATTCATATTGCAGGTTTTGAAGGCATTATTTGTGGAGCAAGTGCTGTTTATTTAGCAATGGCAGAAGTGATTAATGAGCAATTTGGTCGTACTGTTTTACCGATTGGTGCACCTAAAGGCGCTGCGCATTAATAACTTAATTTGGTCTATCGTTAATAAAAAAACGGGGAATATTCCCCGTTTTTTTATATCAAATAATTATCGCTAAAATCAATTATTTTTTATAAGCGTCGTTATGAACACCAACCGCCGCACGTCCAGATGGATCGTTTAAATTCTTAAATGATTCATCCCATTCAATTGCTTTAGCTGTTGAACATGCAACAGTTGGACCACCAGGTACACAATGGGCTGCACTTTCAACTGGAAATAGTTCATTGAAAATTTCACGATACATATAAGCTTCTTTCGAAGTCGGCGTATTATATGGGAAGCGGAATTTTGCATTTTCTAATTGCTGATCAGTAATTTTACTTTCTGCAATTTCTTTTAATGTATCAATCCAACTATAACCAACACCATCAGAGAATTGTTCTTTTTGACGCCAAACAACAGATGCAGGTAAGTAAGACTCAAATGCTTCACGGACAATATGTTTTTCCATTTTGCCATTGCTACCACACATTTTATCTTTTGGATTAATGCGCATTGCGACATCTAAGAATTTTTTATCAAGGAATGGTACTCGAGCTTCAACGCCCCAAGCCGCCATTGCTTTATTCGCACGTGCACAATCATACATATGTAGTGCTGCTAATTTACGTACGGTTTCTTCATGGAACTCTTTAGCATTTGGCGCTTTGTGGAAATAGAGGTAACCGCCGAACACTTCATCAGCACCTTCACCAGAAAGTACCATTTTTATTCCCATTGCTTTGATTTTACGTGCCATTAAATACATTGGTGTTGAAGCACGGATTGTGGTTACATCATAAGTTTCAATAAAATAAATCACGTCACGAATCGCATCAATACCTTCTTGAATGGTAAAGTTAATTTCGTGGTGAACTGTACCTAGATGATCAGCAACCGCTTGTGCAGCTTTTAGATCTGGAGCACCTTTTAAACCTACAGCAAATGAGTGTAACTGTGGCCACCATGCTTCTGATTTTTCGTGATCTTCAACACGACGTGCTGAGAATTTTTTAGTGATCGCTGAAATGACGGAAGAATCAAGTCCACCTGACAATAAAACACCATATGGCACGTCAGACATTAAATGACTTTTTACAGACTCTTCTAATGCAACACGCAGTGCATTAATATCCGTTTTATTGTCTTTCACATTTTCGTAATCCATCCAGTCACGTTTGTAATACGTTTTGATTTCACCTTCAGTACTAGATAGATAGCATCCTGGAGGGAAAGCTTCAATTGTTTTACAAACAGGTACTAATGCTTTCATTTCAGAGGCAACATAAAATGTGCCATTTTCATCATGACCTGTATACATTGGAATAATACCAATATGGTCACGGCCAATAAAATAGCTGCCTTTATTGATATCATAAAGGATAAAAGCAAACATACCTTGTAATTCATCAAGGCAATCAATACCTTTTTCTTGATATAAAGCAAGAATCACTTCGCAGTCAGAACCTGTTTGAAACTCATAACGATCTTTGTACTGATTTCGGAGTTCTTGATGATTATAAATTTCGCCATTTACCGCTAAAACTAGGGTTTTATCTTTATTATAAAGAGGCTGAGATCCTGTATTAACATCTACAATTGATAAACGTTCATGAGCAAGAATTGCTTTATCAGACGCAAAGATACCAGACCAATCAGGACCACGATGACGCTGTAGACATGATAGCTCTAATGCTTTTGTTCGTAGTTGTTCTGGATCTGATTTAATATCAAGAATACCTAAAATCGAACACATTGATTTTCTCCATTTCAAATCGCATAAGCGATACTGTTACAAGTAAAAACTAACTAGATAAATTGTTTTTATTTTGTTAAACATAAAACAAATATTTAAACAAACAGAATACACATTATTTATACACAATTAAAGCATAATGTGATTATACTTTTCTTACTACTGAAAAAAGTAGCAATTATTTTTTTAACCATTGGCCTTGTCGCTTTATATATTGACCTGCTGGGGTCTTTTCTTGCGCTTTACTACCAGCCTTTTTTTCTACTTCATTTAAAGGGACATTACTTTCAGCTGATACTTTTTGGTATTGTTCTTTACGAGCCTGATTAATTAATTGCGCAATTTCAGAAGCGTTACCTTCGTTTTTCACTACACCTAAATAACCATCAGCCTGTTCACCAACTATCCCTTGTGCTTTGGCTTGACTTAATAAATCCATTGCTTGATCTAAATTTAATGCAAACACAGAAAAAGATAACACAACTGAAAATAATGCCAAGGTTGCTTTTTTACAGATATTCATAACAAACTCCTTAATAAATACATCGTATTTTATTTATTTGAATGTGAGTATAGATTTTTATTAATACTTATAATCAAAAAGACAGATAAAAATAAAACTTATTAATTAATATAATCCAGATTTATTGATTATATTATCTAAAGCTTTATCAACCTTAATATTAATTTCATGGTCTATCTTAACATTTAAATTGATATTAATTGGTTCACTCGGTGCTTGAACTTTAACTGTTGGTGAACATCCCGTTAATACACCTGCTAATATTATAATTGCAATAACATTTCGTACCATAAAATAACCCCTTATTTTGAAGATTTATTTTTTAAATAAGCTTCAATACGTTTACGGATTGGCTCACTAATTTGATCGGATAACTGTAAACTCATGAGCAATTTAGTCATATTTTCTTCAAGGTTGATATTTAAATTAACCGCTTTGCCATTTTCGACATCCAAATTACTGCCTTGAATATTCAATTTTAATTTGGCAATGTCATTAGCGTAATCAACTGCGCCTTGTAACTTAGTATAATGAAAATTTTTAATAATATCAGTGAGTATTTTCATATTGGGGTTATTTTGCCCATAGCTTTTGAGAGCAGAATTTTCAAATTGTAAATAACCCTCGTTGATCGTAACTAACTTGCCATTTTTAATGACAAATTTTAAAGCTGTTTCACCCTTTTTCGTTATCTCTGATAACGTAATAGGTAAAACACCATCAATTGCACCATCACCAGCAAGCCCTTCAGAAGGATATTGCTTAAAAATATCTTTTAGTTGTATCTGTTTTAACCTTAAATTAAATTGTTGAGGCAATTTAGCTAAATTCAATTTATTTTCTTCAATAAAAACCAAACCAGAGAAGATATTAGCTTGAGCTTTTTTCCATGTAACCGTTCCTTTGTTTGGTGCTTTAAACGAGGCTAAATAGCTTCCAACTAATTTAATCTTTTCAAAAGCGATCCCCATATTTACTTCTTGAATATTTAATACCGGTGTTGAAATAGTAAATTGGTTATCTTTAATAATAATATTGATATCGCCTGTAACCGATTTGATTTCACTAGTTTTATAAATACCATTGAGTTTATTAATGGTTAATGTTGCTATAGCAGATAGTTGGTTACTATCAAATGGAATGTTTGATTTAAGTTGAATATTGAAATCCCCATTGGAAGAACCAAGGATTAAATCATCAGAAAGATTTGCTTTTTCTAAACTAATTGATGCTTTATCCGAAGTTATTAATTCCAATTGATGACTAGATAGCCATCCAGTAAACGGTAAGACTAAATTACTATTTTGTAAACCAAATTGATTTAGGGATGTTTTAAAAAGGCCGTTTTGTATGTCAATCCGCAAAGCCTGTTGATTAAACAACAAAGTGGCAGACAATTGTGTTATTTCTTGGGTATTGGTTGATAAATTAAGTTGTATTGCTTCTTGCTGTTTATTTATATCAACGTTTAAATCTAATCTCGCTTTATTTTGTTCATAAAATCGCAGTGTATCTATATGAATCGTTTTAGGTAACCAATAAATAATAGTTGAAATCAAAGAGAGATCGGGATCAGATTGATTAAGCGTTTCAGTCGTTGTATCAACCGTGTTTTCAATAGTTTCTAAAGCTATTTCAGATTCATTGGGTTGCCAATAAATATCTAAATTGTTTGCAGTTAACTGCGATAATGAAATTGATAAATTTTTAGCAGTTATAGAAACTTGGGATGGTTTACTGACAGTAAGTTCATCAAAAGTAAGACCTTTAAAGCCAACGCTAACACCATGCCAATCGACAATAATCCCATTTTTCTGCTTGAAAGTCTGCCAATAATGCCACCCAAACAAGCAAAACAATATGAGGAAAAATAAAATACTGAGTACGATCCAATAGCGTTTTTTTAAGCGAACCATAGAAGTTCTCACTTTGACAAAAAGGGTTGCAGGGATTTCCCTGCAATAAATATATTAATTTTGAGATTGCTCGCGTTGATTAATATATGCCAAAGCCTTATCAATTCTAGCAAGCGCTCGTTTTTTGCCTACCGCAAAAACAGTTGCATCAACCGATGGCGATTGCCCGATACCTGTTACAGCAACGCGTAATGGCATGCCAACTTTACCCATACCAACATTAAGCTCAGTTGCAGTTGCTTCAATCGCATGATGAATTTTATCAATTTGCCAATCAAAGTCAGCAATAGCTTCAATTTTTGCTTTAATTGTTTCTAATGGCTCTTTGGCGACTGGGCGTAAATGTTTTTTAGCCGCATCGGCATCATAATCTTCAAAATCTCGATAGCAATAAGCACATGATTCAGCCATCTCTTTAAGCGTTTTACAACGTTCACCAAATAACTTAATAATAGTGATAAGATCAGGACCTTTTGATAAATCATATCCTTGTTGGTTCATATGCCAAATTAAATGTTGAGTAACATAATCCGCATCAAGATGGTTGATATAATGGTGATTTAACCAAAGTAATTTTTCAGTATTAAAGGCACTGGCTGATTTACTAACCGCATCTAATGAAAAATAACTAATCATTTCCGGAACAGAAAATATCTCTTGATCACCGTGTGACCAACCAAGACGCACTAAATAGTTAAGTAATGCTTCGGGCAAATAACCATCATCACGATATTGCATGACACTAACCGCTCCGTGACGTTTAGATAATTTTTGTCCATCATCCCCTAAAATCATTGATACATGACCATATTTAGGAATTGGCGCTCCTAATGCTTCTAGGATATTGATCTGGCGTGGTGTGTTGTTGATGTGATCTTCACCACGAATAACATGGGTAATTTCCATATCCCAATCATCAACAACGACACAGAAATTATAAGTTGGTGAACCATCAGTGCGGCGAATAATAAGATCATCAAGCTCTTTATTAGCAATCTCAATTGGACCACGGATTAAATCATTAAAAATAACAGTACCATCAGTAGGGTTAGCAAAACGAACAACATGTGGCTCATCATGAGTATGCTCTTGTTGTACTGAAGCACAACGGCAATGCCCATCGTAACGCGCTTTTTCACCTTTTGCCATCTGCTCTTCACGCAATTTTTCAAGACGTTCTTTAGAACAGTAGCAACGATAAGCTGTTCTTTTGGCTAACATTTCATCGATGACTTGATTATAACGATCAAAGCGTTTAGTTTGATAATAAGGACCTTCGTCCCATGATAATTTTAACCAATTCATACCTTCCATTATTGCTTCAATCGCTTCTGGCGTTGAGCGCTCAAGATCGGTATCTTCAATGCGTAATACAAATGCACCTTTTGCATGACGAGTATAGAGCCAAGAATAAAGTGCTGTACGAGCACCACCTACATGTAAATAGCCTGTTGGGCTAGGTGCAAAACGGGTTTTGATTTTCATGAAATAATCCTAATAATAACGAAAATAGAGCTTTAACAACAACACGAATACCAGCACCATTTCCTTTAATTCTGCTATATATCAACAAGCAGAATAATATGTTTGTATCGATTCTATTTAGTTGCTTATTCTAACACGCCGAAAGGTTTCGGCAATAGTTCCATTATAGTTAACAGGTTAATTTAACTTGTTAAAAAGTTTCAGGAAAGTATACGTTTAAGTATAATATCAGCCTTAACTAGACAGATAAGGCTGAATTATTTAGTACGAATTTAGTATGATTAATGTGCTTCATCCCAATTATCACCCACACCTACATCCACTTTTAATGGTATAGATAGTTGGTAACAATTTTCCATGATCGATTTTATCTGGGCTTTATATTGCTCAACTAATTCTTCTTTTACTTCAAATACTAACTCATCGTGTACTTGCATAACCATTCTAATATTACCTACAGGCAAGCTTTTTATCCATTCACTTACCTTAATCATTGCTGTTTTAATAATATCAGCCGCTGTACCTTGCATTGGGGCATTAATGGCAGCGCGCTCAGCACCGCGCCGTTCAATACCACTTCCTGATTTAATTTTAGGAAGATATAAACGTCGACCAGATAGGGTTTCAACATAACCTTGTTCTGCTGCTTGTTGGCGAATTTGGTCCATATACGCTTGAACACCTGGGTATCGCTCAAAATAACGATCGATATAAAACTGAGCTTCTTTACGCGCAATATTAATTTGTTTAGATAAACCAAAGGCGCTCATACCATAAATTAATCCGAAGTTAACCGCTTTTGCACGTCTTCGCTCTTCAGAAGTCACTTCAGACTCAGTTTTACCTAAAATTTCACTAGCCGTAACACGGTGAATGTCTTTGTCATGAGAAAAAGCATAAAGTAAACTTTTATCTTGTGATAGATGCGCCATGATCCGTAATTCAATTTGCGAATAATCGGCAGAAATAATCTTATAACCTTTTGGCGCAATAAATGCCTGTCTAATTCGTCGGCCTTCTTGATTACGCACTGGAATATGTTGTAAATTTGGCTCATTTGACGACAATCGCCCAGTTACAGTACCGATTTGATTATAATTGGTATGAATACGATGATCGATAGGACTAACCATCAATGGCAATTTATCGGTATAAGTATTTTTTAACTTAGCTAAACTACGATAAAGCAAGATCATGCGTGGTAATTCGTATTGATTAGCTAGCTCACTCAAAACATCTTCACTGGTTGATGGTTCGCCCTTTGGTGTCTTTTTGAGAACTGGTAATTGATGTTTATCAAATAAAAGAGCTTGAATCTGTTTAGGTGATGCTGGATTAAATTTTTCACCAGCCAACAATTGTAACGTTTCTTGAATTTCGTTTAATTTCTTTCTCAATTCACTAGAATGTTTATTTAATAACTTGACATCAATCAAAACGCCTGTTCGTTCCATTTCAGCTATTAAAGTGGTGAGTGGCATTTCAATATTAGTGAATAGAGCTTTTAATTTTTCATCTTTTTCAAGATCTGGCCATAATTTATTATGCAATTGTAAGGTAACATCGGCATCTTCGGCAGCATATTGTGTGGTTTTTTCCACATCAATGTTATCAATAGTAACCTGAATTTTATCAAATTTAGTTAATTCATCATAAGTAATGGTTTTATGATCCAAATAGCGATTGGCCAAACTATCCATATCATGACGGTCATTACTATTTAATACATAAGATTCAATCATAGTATCAAACGCAATTCCTTGTATGGTTATGCCATAATTTGCTAGCACGCTGTAATCAAATTTTGCATTTTGGGCAATTTTTTTGATTTCTGGATTTTCAAATATTGGTTTTAATTTAGCTAATACATCATCTAGTGGTAATTGCTTAGGAACACCTAAATACTGATGAGAAAGTGGAATATAAGCCGCTTGATGAGGTTCAACACTTAATGATATACCAACTAATTTAGCATGCACATGATCAACATTATCTGTTTCGGTATCAAAAGCAAATAGTCCGCTATTTGTTAATTTTGTGATCCACTCATCTAATTGCTTTTCAGTTAATATACACTGGTAATCAGTATCTCTTTTTTGTGCTGTTGTTTGTTCTTCTTGAATGAAGTAATTATCATCGCCTTCTATAACTTGATTTTTCTGCTGATTTAAAAAAGTACCAGCCATTAATTCTTTTTGCCAACGATGAAAACCATAGTAATTAAATAATTCAACTAGAGCCTTAACATCAATATCACCTACCAATAATTGTTCATTGGAAAAATCTAACTTAACATCAGTTTTGATTGTTGCAAGTAAATAAGAAAGCTCAGCATCATTTTGATTATCAATCAATTTCTGTTTTAAAGATTTAGCGCCTCGGATCTTCAATTTTTCAATATCGTCTAACCGATTATAAATATCTTCTACACCATCAAATTCAGATAACAAACTTTGTGCTGTCTTTTCACCTATACCTGGTACGCCAGGAATGTTATCAGACGAATCGCCTCTTAAAGCTAAATAATCAATAATTTTTTCTGGCGGAACACCAAATTTTTTTATTACCCCTTGTGGATCTAATTGGGTATTATTCATCGTATTAATCAATGTAATTCTATCGCTCACTAGCTGTGCCATATCTTTATCACCAGTACTGATTAATACTTCTAGATTCTCCCGCTCAGCCTGTCTTGCTAATGTACCAATTACATCATCTGCTTCAACACCTTCAATACAAAGTAATGGTAACCCCATGGCTTTCAAAATAGTGTGAATGGGTTCGATTTGCGGACGAAGATTTTCAGGCATTTCATCTCGCGTGGCTTTATATTCATTATAAAGCTCATTGCGAAATGATCCTCCTTTTGCATCAAAAACCACGGCAATATGTGTAGGATTGTACTGATTAATTAAACTACGAACCATATTAACCACACCAAAAATAGCGCCTGTAGGCTCACCTTTAGCATTGGTTAATGGTGGACAAGCAAAAAAAGCACGATAAAGATAAGATGATCCATCAATTAAAATAATCGGTGTGTTATTTGGCATTATGGTTACCTAAACATTATTTAATTTAATGACTGATAGTATAACACCTAATTAGCAATAATATTCTTATCTAGCCAACAATATAATGTAAAAAAGTTTCAGGTAATACTATGTTTTAGTATAAAATCATCTGTAAACAACTGTATATTGCGCAATGAGTGTTATATAATAATGCATTCATTTTCGCTTGAGTATGTAATAAATGACGCAATTAAGCCCTGCCGCGCAAAAAGTCAAAGAAGCCCTCGCTGCTAAAAATCTTGAAACACCATTATGCCGTTTAGTTATAGATAATAATGAGCGTAAAGCAAAAATCGAGTCGCATTTTCGTGAAATTATGAAGCTAATGGAACTCGATTTATCTGATGATAGCCTTGCTCAAACTCCTCTCCGCGTGTCGAAAATGTATGTTGATGAGATTTTTTCTGGTCTTTATTACGAAAATTTTCCAAAAATCACGTTAATCGAAAATAAAATGCAAGTTGATGAAATGATAACGGTTCGCGATATTACACTAACTAGTGTTTGTGAACACCATTTTGTCACAATAGACGGTAAAGCAACGGTTTCTTATATTCCCAAAGATAAAGTCATTGGTTTATCGAAAATTAATCGAATTGTAACTTTTTTTTCCCAACGCCCTCAAGTACAAGAAAGATTAACACAGCAAATTTTAGTGGCACTACAAACACTACTAGGTACGGTTAATGTGGCGGTTTCTATTGATGCAACTCATTATTGTGTTAAAGCCCGAGGCATTAAAGACTCCAATAGTATTACAACAACAACTGCGCTCGGAGGCGGGTTTAAAACAAACCCAAGCACAAGGCAAGAATTTTTGCGAGCACTAAACCATTATTAATTTTATAAATGGGTATGTTTGAATCACAATAGTTTAAAGTATGACCGAGTCACTTAGCATTTTATCTCAAACAGTGAAAATGCTTGAAGAAAAGCGATAAAATCCAACTTTATATTGCGTGCATCTTCAAGAAAGATTGGTATAATTCTTGGTTACTTAATATAAATAACATTGTTTTCATGAAGATTATCCGTGGTATAACTAATCTAAAAAATCAGTTTTCCCAATGTGTTCTAACCTTGGGAAATTTTGATGGCGTGCATTTGGGACATCAACAATTAATTAACCATATTATTAAACAAGGTAAAAAACGCAATCTTCCCACAGTTGTGATGTTATTTGAGCCACAACCACTAGAGTTTTTTGCCCAAGATAATGCACCGTCACGTTTAACTTCATTTCATGAAAAAGTTATTTTTATTGAAAAATTAGGTATCGACTATATTATTGCTATTCCATTTACCCAAACTTTTGCCAATATGTCTGCCGATCATTTTATTCAAGATTGGTTGATCAATAAGTTACAAGCTAAATACATTACAATTGGAGATGATTTTCGGTTCGGATTTGAACGTAAAGGGGATATCAACCTTCTACAACAATATTCTCGAAATCATGATTTTGTAGTAGAAAGCATACCAACATTTGTTTGGAATAATTTTCGTATAAGTAGTACTGCTATTCGCCAAGCACTTTTGAATAGTGATTTTGAATTGGCTCATTGCCTATTAGGTCGTGATTATACAATTCAAGGTCGCGTAGTTCATGGCAATGCTTTAGCAAGGGAATTGGGATTTCCAACAGCAAATATTCACTTACATCGAAAAAAGCCTGCACTACAAGGAGTCTATTTTGTTAAAGTCAAAAATATCTGCAATAATCAACATTATCACGGTATTGCCAATATTGGGATAAGACCAACTATTAATGGAAAAACCGCAATACTTGAAGTAAATCTTTTTGACTTTTCGGGTAATATATATGGACAATATTTAGACATAACGTTCATCAAAAAATTACGCGATGAGAAAAAATTTGACTCATTAGCAGAATTAAAACAACAAATTACACAAGATATTTGCACTGCGAAAAATATCAGTGCAAAATTAACCAATAAAAAGTAGTATCAACACATTTAACTGGAATAAATCAGCATGACAGACTATAAAAATACATTGAATCTACCGGAAACTGGATTCCCAATGCGAGGAGATCTTGCTAAACGCGAACCAGCAATGTTACAAAATTGGTACGATAAAGAACTTTATCGCAAAATTCGCTCGGCCAAAAAAGGTAAAAAAAACTTTATTCTGCATGATGGCCCTCCTTATGCAAACGGAAAACTACATATTGGTCACGCCGTTAATAAAATCCTTAAAGATATTATTATCAAATCAAAAGGGTTAAGCGGTTATAATTCCCCTTATATTCCAGGATGGGATTGTCATGGCTTACCGATTGAACAAAAAGTTGAAGAGCAAGTAGGAAAACCAGGTGTAAAAGTAACACCTGCTGAGTTTCGTCAAATTTGCCGCGATTATGCCGCTTCACAAGTTGAACTACAAAAGGCTGATTTTATCCGTATGGGCGTACTAGGTGATTGGCAAAACCCTTACCGTACAATGGACTACAATACCGAAGCGAATATTATCCGTGCGTTAGGTAAAGTGATAAAAAATGGTCATTTAGTTAAAGGCGCTAAACCTGTTTATTGGTGTACTGATTGTATGTCATCTTTAGCCGAAGCAGAAGTTGAATATTATGATAAATCATCGCCAGCAATTGATGTGAAATTTAAAGCTGTTGATAATCAAGCTGTAGCAAATAAATTTGGTATCAATACTAATTTAACCATTTATGCTGTTATCTGGACAACCACGCCTTGGACATTACCAGCTAGCCGAGGGATAGCTTTAAATGCTGATTTTGAATATCAACTTGTTCAAATTAATGATAAAGAGTGCTTAATTTTAGCAACTGATTTAGTTGAGTCTGTGATGCAACGTGCCAATATCGACCAATGGAAAGTATTAAGTAGCTGCCAAGGTAATGCTCTTGAGTTGTTACGTTTTAAACACCCATTCCTTGATTTTGATGAACCAGTTGTACTTGGCGAACACGTTACAATTGATGCAGGTACAGGAGCTGTGCATACCGCACCAGGACATGGTACAGAAGACTTTATGGTCGGTCAAAAATATGGTCTTGAAGTGGCAAATCCAGTTGGTGGTAATGGTTGTTACTTGCCTGGAACGGGCGCTGGTCTCGATGGGTTATTTGTGTTCAAAGCGAATAAAGTTGTCGTTGAAATGCTAAAAGAACATAACGCACTATTACACTTTGAAAATATTGAACATAGCTATCCATGTTGTTGGCGTCATAAAACACCTGTTATTTATCGTGCTACACCACAATGGTTTATTAGCATGGATAAACAAGGTCTGCGAACGCAATCACTAAAAGAAATTAAACAAGTTCGTTGGATCCCTGATTGGGGACAAGCACGCATTGAAATCATGGTTACTAATCGCCCTGATTGGTGTATTTCTCGCCAACGCACATGGGGTGTACCTATGACGTTGTTTGTTCACAAAGAGACCGAAGAACTTCATCCAGATACACTAGCATTAGTTGAAAAAGTTGCACAGCTAGTTGAAAAAGATGGCATTCAAGCTTGGTGGGATGCTGATATTAAAGATCTTTTAGGTCCTGATGCTGATGATTATCGTAAAGTACCTGATACGTTAGATGTTTGGTTTGACTCAGGATCAACATTCTCTTCTGTTGTGCGTGCACGCCCTGAATTTGAAGGACATGATGCAGAACTTTATTTAGAAGGTTCAGATCAACATCGAGGTTGGTTTATGTCTTCATTAATGTTATCAACAGCAATTGATAATAAAGCCCCTTATAAACAAGTATTAACACATGGTTTTGTGGTTGACGGTCAAGGCCGTAAAATGTCTAAGTCACTAGGTAATATTGTGACACCACAAGAAGTGATGAACAAACTTGGGGCTGATATTTTACGCTTATGGATTGCATCTACCGATTATTCAGGCGAAATGAGTTATTCGGAAGAAATTATCAAACGAGCTGCCGATAGTTATCGCCGTATTCGTAATACCGCACGTTTTTTACTAGCGAATTTAAATGGATTTGATCCAGCTAAAGATATGGTAAAACAAGAAGATATGGTTGTCCTTGATCGCTGGGCGGTTAGTATGGCAAAAGAAGCACAAGAGCAAATTGTTCAAGCTTATGAAAATTATGATTTCCATAAAGTCGTACAACGTATTATGCAATTTTGTTCAATCGAAATGGGATCATTCTATTTAGATATCATTAAAGATCGTCAATACACAGCAAAAAGCGATAGTATTGCCCGTCACAGTTGCCAAACCGCTTTATATCATATTGCGCAAGCAATGGTTCGTTGGATTGCACCTATTTTATCATTCACTGCTGATGAAATTTGGCAATATCTGCCAATGGCTGATAAACATGAATTTGTTTTTGAAGATGAGTGGTATACAGCACTATTTACATTGCCAGAAAGCGAAGCATTAAATAGCGAATATTGGGCTCAGATTTTAGCCATTCGTAGCGAAGTGAATAAAGTGCTTGAACAAGGTCGTAATGATAAAGTGATTGGTGGTGCACTTGAAGCTGCTGTTACGCTTTATGCTGATAAAGATATTGCAGCAACATTAGCTAAATTAGAAAACGAATTACGCTTTGTATTACTAACATCACAAGCTAGCGTAAAACCATTACAAGAAGCACCAGAAAATGCGGTGCAAAGCGATATTCAAGGACTAAAAATTGAACTCGCTAAAGCACAAGGTGATAAATGCCCTCGTTGCTGGCACTATACCGTCGATAATGAGCCAACATCACATTTATGTAAGCGTTGTGAAGAAAACATTCACGGCAAAGGCGAGGTAAGGCATTTCGCATAGCAACCTATTTAGTAAATTAAATGGAGCTATGCCAATCCCTTAAGCAATCTAGTACCTTTTCCGCCGACGATTGTCGGCGGAAACATAATAATGAGCACAAACTATATGAAAAAAGATAATGGACTTTACTGGTTATTATTTGTAATCATTGTTTTTATCATTGATATCGCAAGTAAATTTTGGATTATAAATAATTTCTCACTATTTGAATCAGTGAATTTTTTGCCATTCTTCTCTATCACTTATGTACGTAATATTGGCGCTGCCTTTAGCATTTTTGAAGGGCAACGTATGATGCTTACCGCTATCGCTTTAATTATCTGTGCCGTGATAGTACGCATGTTATACCGCAACAATCGCCAACAAAAATTAGAGAACTTGTCGTTATCAATGATTTTAGGCGGTGCATTAGGTAATTTATTTGATCGTCTTTATCATGGTTTTGTGATTGACTTTTTAGATGTCAATTTTGGTAACTGGCACTATCCAACTTTTAATATTGCTGACTGTGCAATCTGCGTTGGTATTGGACTATTTATTTTCAGGAATTATAAAAAAACAAAGAAGACTGTATAGTATGCAAATTATTTTGGCCAATCCTCGCGGTTTTTGCGCTGGTGTTGATCGTGCTATCACAATTGTTGAACGTGCACTAGAATTGTTTGGCGCACCAGTTTATGTCCGTCATGAAGTAGTACACAATCGCTATGTCGTTAATCGCCTAAAAGAATTAGGGGCAATTTTTATTGAAGATATTAGCGAAGTACCCGATAACACGATTCTTATCTTTTCAGCGCATGGAGTATCTAAAGCTATCCGTGAGGAGGCCAAACAACGTAAACTCCGTGTTTTTGATGCCACTTGCCCACTTGTAACCAAAGTGCATATGGAAGTGGCTAGATCTAGTTATCGTGGTGAAGAGGTTATTTTAATCGGCCATGCTGGGCATATTGAAGTAGATGGTACAATGGGACAATATAACAATCCCGAAGGTGGCATTTATTTAATCGAATCAATTGATGATGTAAAAAAGCTACAGGTAAAAAACGAAAATAATCTTTGCTTTACCACTCAAACAACTTTATCCGTTGATGATACGGCTCAAATTATAGATGCTTTAAAAAAACGTTTTCCTAATATTCGCAGCCCACGCAAAAATGATATCTGCTATGCCACAACCAATCGCCAGCAAGCAGTGAAACAGTTATCATCACGCGCAGACATTGTTTTAGTCGTAGGTTCTAAAAATTCGTCTAATTCAAATCGCCTAGCCGAGCTAGCAAGGCGAAACAGCAAACAAGCTTATTTAATTGATTTTGCATCTGACATCCAAAAAGAGTGGTTAATAAACGCACATACAATCGGCGTAACAGCAGGTGCTTCTGCGCCTGAGATTTTAGTACAACAGGTGATTGATCATTTAAAAAGCTTAGGTTGCACATCGCTTATTGAAACAGATGGCATTTTAGAAAATATCACTTTTGAAATTCCAAAAGAACTTCGAATTGACATTAAGTCAACCTGATTTAAGAAGTCTTAAGTCCCTCAAATTTTACTAATAACTCTTCTTTTGTTTCAATATGTTCAGGATCAGCAATGATGGCATTTTGAATAGGGCAAACTCGCTGACAAGTCGAATGATCATAATAACCGATACATTCCGTACATTTATTGGGATCAATTTCATAAGTATCAAACCCCATTGAGATTGCCCCATTTGGACACTCTGGCTCACACATGTCACAATTAATACATTTATTGGTTATTTTTAACGCCATTGCTCTTCTAACTTTACTAATTAAAAAAATTAGTGCCATTATAGCGCAATCACCAATAAATCCGAATAAAGATCGCGTTATCGCTTATTGAGTAGTTCAATCTTTGAAAAAAATATTTAGAAAATCATGCTGCTTGTTTTCGTATATTATATTCAACATGAAGTCTTTCACTGTTATAGATAGCTAACCATTCTTCAATTACTATCCTTGTTTCTCTAGATTATTAAATAGATATAAATCCAATAATTCTGCACGATAGGCACTATTAAATCGTTCAATATAACCGTTTTGATAGGGGCTACATGGCTCAATATAAATCAATGGTCATACAGTATGTATTTTACCCAATGGGTAAAGATTCCACTCCATTATCGATCTGTATTTTTAACGGATAACCATGGTATTGAGCTAGCTGGTCCTGATAATGAGTTATTCTACCTGCAGGAAAGCTGCCCGCAATATTGGTATGTCCACACTTTTTAGTACCAAAAAGATAAGGTCATCGATTTCTTTTGTATTCAATCGGCGACTGGTAATTTAATGTTGAATGAAGTCGATTATAATTAAACCAATCCACATAGTGATTAAATTCCAATTTAAGTTGCGCCAGTGAATCAAAAATAGTATTTGACACAAATTCTGTTTTTACTGCTTTAAATGTGCTTTCTACAATTGCGTTATCAGAGGGACCGCCTTTGCGACTTAACGACCGTTTAATTCCAAATGCTGTTAAACATTCATCAATCAAATGATTATCAAACTCTTTTCCTCTATCAGAATGAAACAACTCAATCGTCTGTAAGTTCATTGGAATTTGACTCATAGCTTGCATCACCAGTGCTGCTGTTTTATACCTTCCAGCACTTCGTCCTACTATTTCTCGATTACTGATAGCAACAATTACACAAAGGTAGTGCCAACGTTGTTTAACCCTTACATAGGTTAAATCGGTCACCAATATCTTTCGTGGTTGACCTATATCAAATTCTCGATTAAGTTCATTCCCCACCGCCGATTCATTGCTTTTTTCTGTCTGAATACAATATTTTTTACAGGTGTATTTCGAATACCCAGCCATTTTTCGCCATGATTCGAGCTATTCGGCGTCGAGATACGGTTATGCCTTGCCTTCTCAGCTCTGCTTGCAGACGCCTTGTGCCATAAGCACGATAATTATTATTAAAAATTTCACCCACTATTTCACTCAGCGATATAGCTTGTGGTTGCTGCATCAATTGCCGTTGATAATAGAAACGATTTCGGGTTACATTTAAACATCGACATAATGCACGTAAACTGTATCGATGCTTATTATGTAAAATTAACTCGATTTTCTTCTCATTATCAACGCCGCTTGCTTTAGGATATCATTCTCCATTAACAAACGTTTATTCTCTTTGCGTAGCGCGATAAGTTCGTTCTCTTCAGTTCGACGATTATCTTTTGCGATGAATGAGCCGGTAGTTTGGTACTGCGTTATCCACTTATCTAATGCTGATTTGGTGAGGTCATACTCTGCGACGATATCTGCACGTTTTTTACCATTTTGATATAGCATGACCATTTGTTTTTTGAATTCGTTAGTAAAGCTACGTTTTGCTCTTCGCACTAAATCAATTGCCATTGTTGTTACCTTCTTTTATTTTTAGTTTATCATAACAATGACCTTATAAAACTGGTACTAATTAGTGTAGCCTATCCAGTTTGCTCTTTTTAACCAAGCATAATAACCCGATGAACTGACACCAAGTAATGAGCATATCCTAGTAACGGATAGCAGGTTAAATGATTTTTCATATAAGCGTACTTCACCGACTTGGATTGTTGATGAAGTACACATGCGCCTTTTTTAGTGTATCATTGGCCATTTTCAGTTCTTTAATCTCTTTTTCTAACGCCATAATCCGTTGTTGCTCAGCCGTTAACTCTCGACGACTGGTTTTATTCGGGGAAAGTTACCTAATCCATTTATCTAGGGTTGATTTACTCACGCCTAGATGGTTGGCAAGTTCGCTGATAGAAAGGTGTGCATTAGATAACGCATAATCAACTGATTGTTGTTTGAATTCAACACTAAATTTTCTGACCATGATATTTGTCTCCTATGATTTGTATTTATATCATAGAGGCGACTTCTGTCCACTTTTTTGGCGAGGATCACAAGTGAACACCTATTTGTTAAAACGTGTAACAACCATCATATTAATAAAAAATTCACTAAAACCGCCTGCCAACAAACGAATGGGAAAGCCGAAAGGCTGATACGAACTTTGAATTGAGATGTGGCATAATCAGCAAATATTTAACGATTTAAAAGATAGAAAACAAAAACTTAAACGCCTTATGAGTTTTTAGAGGATTATTTTAATCATGAAGTGTAAACAACTCGGAGTTTTCCTACAAATTATATTATAAAAACATTTTTATACCTTTTTGTTCAAATATTCCCCCCTAAGAAGCATAAAATTATTCTTACTTCAAATAGAAAAAATTGCTCGATTCGAGCATATAATGGAAAACATCTGATCTTCAATTTTTCGAAGTTGAATTATTTCGCCAGATCACTAACAATGTAGATACATTTGTTATAAAATCTAGAGAGAATTCTTTCTTATTTGGGCGCAGCTGATATTATTAATTCAATATAAAAAGGAAGTTATCGTAAAATATCTATCAATATTATGTTTGCTAAGGCCATTTTCCTAAAAAACTTATAGAATTCGTTGCTTGCTCTAATTGGGAAAATTCGACTGGTTAAATTTTAAAAATCAATAATGGTGGGTCGTGAGCGATTCGAACGCTCGACCAACGGATTAAAAGTCCGCTGCTCTACCGACTGAGCTAACGACCCATTTGATAAGAACTGCTATGCGATTAATAGCTGAAACGATAAGTAATTTCGGGGTACTATAATACTTATAATTGTATTATTACGCAACCACTTTATTGCTAAATTTTTCTAATCGCTGATTATTTATACATTTCATTTTAGTGACGCTAATTTTTTATTAGCAAGCACTACCGCATTCTTATCTTTTGGGTATTTATTCACTACTTGTTGAAAAACAGTTTTAGCTTTTTTGGTATCTCCTTTATCAAGTAAAATTAACCCCACTTTATAAAGACTATCAGCAGCTTTGGAAGAAGACGGAAAATCTTTTACCACAGTAGCATAATAAAATGAAGCATCATTTTTGTTGCTTTGTTTATATAAAAGCTGACCTAGCCAATAGTTAACATTAGCTCGATAACTAGACTTTGGATAAGATTTCAGATGTTTTTTAAAGGCATCAATAACCTCGTTATTTTGCTTGACGTCATTAACAAATCGGATTATAAAATTATAATCCGCTTTATCATCACCAGTAGTTACCCATCCAGATAAATCTGATGAAGATTTGGACAAAGTAGGTTCTGAAGATGTTTTTGAACCATATCCTTCTTCTTGTAAATCAAAATTGGGATTTGAAGAAAATCCAGGACTATTAGCCATTTGTTGAAGAATCATTTTCTGGCGTTCAATTATCTGATTAAGTTGATATTTTGTCTCTTCTAACTGACCGCGAAGAGTATCTACATCTGCTTGCAACTCGCTAATTTTTTGTTGATTTTCAATCAATAACTGTCCCTGTGCTTGAACCGTTTGATCAATGCCGGAACTACTTGCTGCACAACCAGTAAATAAAAGAAATAAAAGTAATGTGAGTATTTTTTTATGCATATTATATAAGACTCAATGTAAACTTAAAATTAAAAACGGCTGAATAATCAGCCGCTATAAGATGTTATTAGTATCCTACATAGGTTACTACTGCACGACGATTTTTAGCATACGCTTCTTCATCATGACCTAACACAGCAGGTTTTTCTTTACCATAAGAAACGATTTCCATTTGACTTGCAGAAGCACCGTTACCTTGTAAATATGATTTAACTGCAGCAGCACGACGTTCACCTAATGCGATATTGTATTCTGGAGTACCGCGTTCATCAGCATGACCTTCAATAACAACTTTTATGTTATTTGTACGAATAAATTCAGCATGTGCATTTAATAATGTTGCATACTCAGATCTAACATTATATTTATCAAAGTCAAAATAGACTGTATTAATTTGTTGTAATTTTTGAAGTTGCTCTAAAGCTTCTTTTGATAAAGCACCGTTTAAATTACCACTCACGTTATGGCTGCTATTAGATGAGCAAGCTGTTACAGCGATTAATGGTAAAGCAACCGCTGCTACTTTAAGAAATTTAGAAAATTGCATTGTATAAACTCCTGTTGTTTGAATAAATTCTATTTATATATCTAACCAATTTCTAAGTAACGCCCGTTACCAACCTGAAAGATTAGAGTAATATATTATAACGACCTTAAACTTTACACAATTTTAATAATTGCAATGTAGTTGTTTTTTTAAGCTGTCTTTATAAATATGGTGACCATGCAGGGAATTTTACTTGGCCATCGGTTGCTGGCAACCTTGCTTTGAAATTACCATCTGTAGATACAAGGTTCAAAATTGTACCTAATCCCTGAGATGAACTATAAATAATCATTGTACCGTTTGGTGCAATACTTGGGGTTTCATCTAAAAAAGTATCAGTTAAACGTTGATAAGTTTTTGTATCCATATCATACCGAGTTATATGCTGTTCACCATTATTAGTTGATATCATTGCAATAAAAGAACCGTCAGGTGACACTTTAGCATTCTGATTTTGCGTATTATCCCAAGTTACCCTTTGCGATTCGCCAGTATTGGTATTAATACTATATAACTGAGGTCGACCCGCTTGATCGGAAGTGTAAACAATTGTTTGATTGTCTGGCATCCAAGATGGCTCTGTATCATTACTACGGCTAGAGGTAATTTGAGTGATTTTCTTACTACTTAAATTCATCATATATAAATTTAAACTACCACCTTTAGATAGAACAAATGCTAATTTACTACCATCTGGAGAAAATGCTGGTGCCCCATTATGTTGAGGGAAAGAAGCTATTGTTTGTACAGCTCCACTATCCAAAGTTTTTAACACTAATGAAGAATGCCCCCCTTCAAAAGTTACATAAGCTATTTTTTTTCCATCTGGTGACCAAGCAGGAGACATTAATGGTTCCTTAGAACGATGAACAGTAATTTGATCATAACCATCATAATCAGACACTCTTAATTCGTGCGAAAACGGCCCTTTAGTCATTTTTACAACATAAGCAATTCGTGTTCTAAATGCTCCCTTAATACCAGTTAGTGATTCAAAGATTTCATCACTTGCAGTATGAGCTGCATAACGAACCCAACGCTTTTCAATAGAGAATTGATTTTGAGCTAAAACTGTACCTGGTCGATTAACTGTATCGACTAATTGATAATTTATAAGATATTTTCCTGACGCATCAGGTTGTATTGAGCCAACAACAACAGCTGAAACACCAACTTTGTTCCATACAGTTGGAGTAACCTCTGAAGCTGTTGTCGGTTTCTGAGGCATTTGATTAACGTCAATAGGATTGAACTTACCACTGTTACGCAAATCAGAAGCAATAATTTCTTCAACGGCTTGTGGCGGTTCTCCACCACCAGTCCATTTAAATGGGGCAACAGCTATAGGTTTAGCTGAGCTTACTCCATCAGTAATAATAATTCTAACTTCAGAATTAACCATTGAAGTAAAAAGTAAAATAAAACAAGTTGCCAAAAAGCGGGAGGCGAATTTGATCATCTTAAATTCCTTAATAAAAATAAGATACACAGAGTTAAATAAAATATAAAATCATAAAAAATAGAAAAACAAGCTTTTGGGAATTCATATACTGCCTCTAATTAATTCCACATATAAGCTTTACAAATCATTAACAATTATCCCCTGAGAAAGATAGTCGATATCTAGTCACAAGTCTATAGTCTTTAAAATAAAAAGATTTTTATCATTTAGTTGTTTGATTATATATAATAATCAAAGTGATAATAAAAATAATTATTCTAAATCTAATTGCTTATACTAATCCTATTTAGGTAAGGTTTAAAGAGTTTCATAAGATATTTTTATATAAACGGTAGAAGGGATGTATTAAAAATGTTAAAGCCATTTGACAAATAGCCAAAAGTGATAATTTTGGCTTAATAAGTATTTCTATTTTTGGCAAAATTCACAATAAAAAGTATTACGCTGTCCAATTTTTTGTGATTTTATTTCTGTACCACAAATCAGACATTGTTCACCTTCGCGTCCATAAACTTGTAACTCCTGCGCAAAATATCCAGGTTTACCATTAGACTGCAGGAAATCCTTGAGTGTTGTTCCTCCTTGTTTAATTGATTTAGTAAGAACTTGCTTAATAGCAGCTACAAGCCTTTCAAATTCGTTTAATTGTAAGGAGTTTACTTTTCGAGTAGGGTTGATTTTTGCCATAAATAACGATTCAGAAGCATAAATATTACCGACCCCAACCACAATATGATTATCCATAATCCAACTTTTTATGGGAACTTTTCGACTCCTTGCTTTTTCAAATAGATATTCAGCTGAAAATTCGTCACTTAAAGGTTCTGGTCCCAAATGTTGTAATTGAGATATTTCGTCTAGCGAATTTGCCCAAAGCCAAGATCCAAAACGCCTAGGATCGGTATAACGTAGAGTAACACCATTTTCTAGAACTAAATCAATATGATCATGTTTTTCTGCTTTTTGTGGATTTTTTAAAATACGTAAACTTCCAGACATCCCTAGATGAATTACGATCCAATTATTGGGTAACTGTAATAATAAATATTTTGCACGACGTTTTATATCTAAAATTACTTGCCCGTGCACATTGCTTATAGTCTTATCAACGGGCCAACGTAATTTAGGTTGTCGAACAATAATTTTATCGATAATCTGTCCTTTCAAATACGGCAAAATGCCTCGACGACTTGTCTCAACTTCTGGTAATTCAGGCATATAATTTCCATTTAGTTATTTAATAGGTCAGTAACCCAAGTTGGTGCCTGCTGAACGGACGTAGGCTGGTTATTGGTCGAGCATAAGCTATGAGGGTTAATTGTCCATACTGGTAAAGAACGAATACCACTTCCATCACATTGCCACTGCCCACCACTATCAATAGGTACCATAAAAATATTTTGAGGTAGTCGCAATACTAATTTCTTTGGTGGATTATTTTGTAAATATTCACTATAAATTTTTAAGGCGCCAGTTGCTCCTGTTAATTTCATTGGAGAATGATCATCTAAACCAATCCAAACAACAGCAACATTTTTACCATCTATCCCTGTAAACCAGCTATCACGAGAATCATTACTTGTTCCTGTCTTAGCTGCTAAATTAAATGAACCATATTTAGCTTTTAATGAACGAGATGTTCCCGAGCTAACAACTTGTTGCATAGCATAAGTGGTTAAATAAGCCGATTGTTGAGATACAGCCTGAAGCTGTTGTGGGTAGCTTTGATAAACTAGCTCACCCTTATCGGTCAATACATATCTTAAAATAGAAAGTGGAGATCGTTGACCATTATTAGTTATCGTTTGAAACATCTGCGCCGTTTCTAACGGTGTTAATTCTAAAGCACCAAGTAATCTTGATGGTAAATTAGATATACGGTCTGTTGATACACCTAATGATTGTAAAGTATTCCTTGTTGCATCAAGCCCTAATGCCATTCCTAAATTAACTGTTGGCACATTAAGCGAAAGTGCTAAAGCATCTACTAACATAACACGATCACGAAATTTTCGATCATAGTTTTTCGGTTCCCAATAACTATTACCATCAAGCTTTATTGATAAAGGTTTATCATCAAGCCAAGTATTAAGTTGGTAATGGTCGGGTTGCCCAAGTGCAGTTAAATAAGTTGATGGTTTAGCTAATGAACCAATCGCTCGCTGAGTTAACCAAGCACGATTATAACCTGGATAACGAGGTTCTGCACTACCAATAATTGCACGGATCTCCCCAGTTTCTCGACTAACTATAACCATTGCTGTTTGTAATTCTTTATTGGTTGATTTACGCAGTTTTCCAATTACACTAGTTACTGCTTGCTCTGAGGCAGATTGAGCTACAGGATCAAAGGTAGTAAAAATCTTCATACCAGACAGATGATCTGCTTTATCGCCTAATTGTTTTCGGAGTTCACTACGCACAACTTGCATAAATGCTGGTTGTGGCGAAATTACACCACCTTTGGGCAAAACTGATAGTGGGCGCAGGCTTAATAAATTATACAACTCATCATCAATAATGCCTTGCTGCTGAGCAAGTTTTAAAACAACATTACGACGTTCAATAACTTGTTGAGGTTGTGTCCAAGGGTTATATAATGAAGCTCCTTTTACCATACCAACAAGTACCGCTTGCTGATCTAATGTCAGTTCATTAACTGGGCGACCAAAATAGTAAAGACTTGCTAATGGAAATCCATGAATCTCTTCACTTCCCGCCTGTCCAAAATAAACTTCATTTAAATAAAGCTCTAAAATACGTTCTTTGCTATAGCGTCCATCCAAAATAAGAGCCATGTAAGCTTCACGTATTTTACGACTTAAACTACGTTCGTTAGTTAAAAAAAGGTTTTTGACCGTTTGCTGAGTTAATGTACTCCCACCCTCAGTACGGCCAGTTGTTAAATTAACAAAAATAGCACGACCAATAGAGTATAAACTTATTCCATGATGATCATAAAAACGTTTATCTTCCGTTGCAATTAATGTTTGTAATAATGAATCAGGGAACTTCTTTAATGGAATAAACAACCTTTGCTCACCATTTGGAGAATGCATCATCGTAATTAATTTAGGATCAATCTTAAGCAATCCAAAATCACGCCCGGAATCTAGATTAGTAATACGATCAATACGATTTTCATAAAAAGTTATTCTGACTCTAAATGCCTGTTCTTCACCATCAGGAAAAGTAAAAGGTCGACGATAAATTTCAACCGCACCATTTCTTACAATAAATTCTCCAGGGCGAGTAGCTTTTGTATCTTGTTGACGATATTGCACACCTACCAATATTGTAACCACATCATTTAGGCTATATTCGCTATCAGGTTCAAGATCAATAATTTGCCCATAAACTGCAGCCGGTAAATCCCACACATTCCCATCAATCCTTTCTTTGATTTGTTGATCAAGATAAACGCCATAAATAATAGCCACAGCAACAAAGACAAGAAATAACTTAAATAGTAATGTCAAAAATCGTCGCCAATGTGTAGTCTTTTTATTTTTTTTGGTCTTTCTAGAAGATCGCTTTTTTTCTGTTTTAATTGATGTTTTCAAACTGCACCTAACATTTATTATTAAATAATAATTAGCTTATGATAACATAATTTTTAAGGGCACCTTGACCACCTTTTTTAAAAAGGCCAGGTAAGTAAAGATTTAAATATAAAAACAAATATATAAATTTAAAAGTTTAGTTGAGAGCTAATACTTTTAGCTTTTGAAAAGAATGCCTTTCTCGACTTACCTGTTAATCCTTCTGAAATAGGTAAGCTTGCCGTTAATGGGTTAACTGGCTTGTTATTAATATGTAATTCAAAGTGAAGATGAGGTCCAGTAGAACGCCCTGTATTTCCTGATAGACCGATTTTATCGCCTTGCTTAACTTGTTGACCTGGTTTAACTAAAATTTTATCCAAGTGCATATAAGTGGTCATATACTGGCGACCATGTCGAATAGCAATATAGTTTCCCGCTGAACCACTATATTTTGCAATTACTACTTCACCATTACCAACTGATAATACAGGAGTGCCACGTGATACAGCAAAATCAACACCATTATGAGGGGCTATTTGTCCTGTAACTGGATGTAAACGACGTGGATTAAATCCAGAAGAAACACGTGCTTTTTTCGCTAGAGGATAACGGAAAAAACTCTGCGATAAGCTGTTACCATTAATATCATAATATTTACCATCATCAGCTAAAATAGCGTAATAATCTTTATTTCCATTTTTAATTCGAATACCTAGCAACTGACTATTAGATAAGCTTTTACTTTTACCATGCATTTCCCGTGTTAGAGCAACTGAAAATTTATCACCAACTTGTAATCGACGAAAATCTAAGCGCCACTGTAAAGCGCGAGTAATAATACCTATTTCATTACTAGTTAACCCACTTTTTCGAGCATCGGCAACAAAACTAGATTTAATGTCACCTTTTATAACAATATTTTGTGGCATGATTTCAGCTGTTTCGGAACTTTCTACAAATTTATCACCCGATTTTTCATAGATTCGAATATTATTGCTTGATATTGTCCAACTAAAAGTTTGCAAATTATGATTATCATCAGTAGTCCAACTAATTTGTTGACCAATTCGTAGATTTGCAAGTTGCTTAAATTTTGTCGTTAATTGATAGATATCATTTTTATTGACATTATAACGAATTAGAATATCATGCAGAGTATCACCACGAACAATAGTATATTGTACTGCATTATCTTTACCATCAACGATATCATCTAATTCATCTTTAATAATCTCATCTTCAGGAACATCAGATGATTCAGCAACGGCAGCCATTTTTCCATTTACTATCTCGACTTTTCCATCACCATCAATAGAGCTGGAATTATCATTTACAGTAGTTTCAACTTGAGGAGTTAAAGGAACATAAATTGTTCGATCCAAATTGAGCGGACGCCACAGAGAAGTAAATAAAATAACAATAAAAAGAACGCCCAATATTGAAAAATAGGGAATTTTAAAATTATTTTTTTCAATACTGAGGGTTTTTATTTCTCTTGCCAAAATTAACCTTAACTATTTATTACTAAAACTAATTTTTATCTAAACAATCCAACAGTTGCTGTGTTAAATTTATTAAAAATTGTAAATATGCACCTTTTGAAGGTGTTATATTCGTTCCTAATGGATTCAATTCTCCAATTCTAACATCTGTTCCACTCACTAATTTTTCAATAACTGCAGGGCTAAACTGTGGCTCACGAAATACACATACTGCTTGGTGCTCTTTGAGCTCCTGTTGAATAGCATAAACTTTTTGAACACCGGGCTGAACTGCTGGATTTATAGTAAAACTGCCTAGTTTTTTTAATCCGAACTGTGTCTCAAAATATCCATAGGCGTCATGAAACACAAAATACCCTCTATTTTGTACGGTAATTAGTTTTTTTGCAATATTTTGTTCTGTTTCTGTGAGTTTAGTAATGAATTCGTTTAAATTTTCATCAATCAATATACTTTTATCCGGATAAAGAGTAACAAGTCTATCATGAATTGATTGTGCGATAATCTTAGCAATTTTAGGTGAAAGCCAAATATGCTCATCATATTCACCATGGTGATCTTGATTGACCTCATCATGAGAATGAGCATCTTCGTGATCATCATGACTGGTTCTAAGTAACGATTTGATTTCTGGTACAGTCATTAATTCAATTTGCTTTTGCTTATCGATATTTTTTAAAATTGTTGGCATAAAAGCTTCCATATTTTCACCGACCCAAACCACAAGTTCGGCTGATTTAAGTTTTGCTAAATCAGAGGGTTTTAAATAATAAGTGTGGGGAGATGCACCATCAGGAAGTAAAATATCATTATCAGTTACTCCTGAAGCAATGGCTTCAGTAATAAACCCTATGGGCTTTACAGACGAAATAACTTTAGCATTAGCTAAATTAGTGATAGTTTGCATAAATATTAATGAACAAAATATCATTAAAGAACAGATTAATTGTTTACTATTTTGTGCAATATATTTTTTCACACCATATATCCTATATTTAAAAGTATGATAGAATAAAAACATTAATTGTTATAATATAACATAACATTATTGTAGGCAAGGGCTCTTAACGATATGACACCATTAATTTCTCTTGATAGTGTTTCAGTAGAAATTGACCATCAAAAAATATTATATGACGTTTCGTTAGCAATACATCTTAATCAAATTATTACATTACTTGGCCCCAATGGTGCAGGTAAATCAACTCTAGTAAAAGTCATTTTAGGTTTAATTCCATATACTTCAGGGACAATTAAGCGTTCAACCAATTTAACAATTGGTTATGTACCACAATCAATCAATTTAAATACCACTCTGCCTATTACTGTTAAACGTTTTATGCACTTAAATAAACAGTTAAATACCGAAAAAATTTTTAATACGTTATCAATGGTAAAAGCTGAATATTTGATTAATAAATCTATGCATCAATTATCGGGTGGGGAATTGCAACGCGTATTATTAGCTCAAGCCTTAGCAAAGCAACCTCAATTATTGATTCTTGATGAACCAACTCAAGGAGTGGATGTTAATGGCCAAGTATTATTATATGATTTAATCGTTAATGCAAAAAAACAGTTTAATTGCGGTGTATTAATGGTTTCTCATGATCTTCATCTAGTTATGGCAAAAACAGATGAAGTAATTTGTTTAAATCATCATATTTGTTGTTCAGGCACACCAGCTATTGTATCTAATGATCCTGAGTTTATTTCTCTCTTTGGACGACATGGAGCTTCACAAATCGCTGTTTATAAACATCATCATAATCATCAACATGATTGCTGCACCTCTACTATTGAGCAACATAAGCAAATTGCTATTTCTAGTTATGGAAAAAAAAATGACTGAGCTACTATTACCTTCTTTATTAGCTGGTTTATGCTTAACGAGCATAACTGGTCCCTTAGGTACTTTCGTTGTTTGGCGTAGAATGTCTTATTTTGGTGATACCCTATCCCATGCTGCTTTACTTGGTATCGCTTTTGGTTTTTTACTGAATATCAATTTATTTTATGCAGTCATTTGTGTAACTCTTTTACTGGCCTTAGGGTTACTCTGGTTAGAAGCTCAAAAACAACTTCCAATTGATAGTTTACTTGGTATTTTAGCTCATACTGCATTATCTCTTGGTTTAGTTGTAATTAGTTTAATGAATAATATCCGAATCGATCTAATGGGATACTTATTTGGTGATCTATTATCAGTAACATATTCTGATCTTTATCAAATTACTACTTGTGTAGCATTTATTGGTGCCTTATTGCTTTGGCGATGGAATGACATTTTATTTATTACTGTAAGTGAAGAGTTAGCTTTTAGTCACAGTATTAATGTTCAAATAACAAAATTGCTTTTAACTCTACTGTTGGCGCTAACAATAGGTCTATCAATGAAATTTGTTGGAGCTCTGATTATTACATCTTTACTTATCATCCCTGCCGCAACAGCCAAATATTATTCAAAAACTCCCGAGGCAATGGCAATAATTGCCATAATAATTGGTATGTTATCAGTGATTACAGGGCTAATATTTTCTTTTATTTACGACACACCAACAGGGCCATCAATTGTATTAAGTAATACTTGTTTATTTTTTATATCATTATTTATTTCAAAATTAACTTTAAACAAAAAAAATTGAAATTACTGCAAAATCAGATTATTTATTGCGTGACATATCCCATTAATCAAAATGGCTTTAATAGTCTGCTCACTATTTCTAATACTATAATAGTACAATTCAATATGTTGATAATTAGAAACTATGTCACTTGCAATTATTTATACTCGAGCATCTATTGGAATACAAGCACCTTTGATAAACGTTGAAGTTCATATTAGTAACGGGTTACCAGGTTTTGTTTTAGTTGGTCTGCCTGAAGCAACGGTTAAAGAAGCTAAAGATCGAGTTAGAAGTGCCATTATTAATAGTGGTTTTACTTTTCCTTCAAAAAAAATAACTGTTAACTTATCTCCTGCAGATCTTCCAAAAGAAGGAAGTCGCTTTGATTTACCAATAGCTATTGCTATTCTTGCCGCTACAGAACAAATTCCAACAGATAATCTATTACATTATGAATTTTTGGGAGAATTAGCTCTTTCAGGTAATATTAGAGCAGTAAAAGGAGCAATTCCAGCAGCTATTTCTTCTAAAAAGAAAAATCGCACATTAATTATTTCAGCAGAAAATCAATCTGAAATTTCTTTAATTCACCAAAACAATACTTTAATCACTAATAACTTATTAGAGTTATGTCAATATTTATATAACGAAATTGACTTGCCAGCAGTCCAATATCGTGAATACAAAGATATTGATAATAATTTATCAAGCCTACAAGATATAATCGGACAGGAACAAGCCAAAAGAGCATTAGAAATTGCAGCCGCAGGAGGTCACAATTTACTATTAATTGGACCTCCTGGAACAGGTAAAACTATGTTAGCAACTCGTTTAACATCCCTGTTACCTCAATTATCTGATGAAGAAGCACTTGAAAGTGCAGCAATAACTAGTCTAGTTAGTCCAAATGGATCAATTAAAAACTGGCGTAAGAGGCCTTTTAGATCACCTCACCATAGCGCATCAGCAGCAGCATTAGTTGGTGGAGGAACAATACCTAAACCTGGAGAAATATCACTAGCACATAATGGGGTTTTATTTTTAGATGAATTACCAGAATTTAACCGAAAAGTATTAGACGCTCTGAGAGAACCAATTGAGTCAGGTGAAATTATCATTTCGAGAGCAAACGCAAAAATAAAATTTCCTGCTAAGTTTCAATTAATAGCGGCAATGAATCCAAGCCCTACAGGACATTATCAAGGAACACACAATAGAACAACACCCCAACAAACAATCCGCTATTTAAATCGACTTTCAGGACCATTTCTCGATAGATTTGATATTTCTATTGAAGTACCTTTATTACCTAAAGGCACCTTAAGTCAAAAAAAGACTTCCGATGAATCAACCGAAACGGTAAAACAGCGAGTTTTACAAGCAAGAAATATTCAGTCTAAAAGAAATAATAAATTAAATAGTCAGTTAAGTGCAAATGAAATACAATGCTATTGCAAATTATCAGATGAAAATAATGAATATTTAGAACAAGCATTGATTAAATTAGGACTCTCTGCTAGGGCGTGGCATCGTATATTAAAAGTATCGCGTACAATTGCAGATTTAGATTCGTCAGAAAATATAGAACGAAAACATATTTCTGAAGCATTAAGTTATCGTTCTATGGATCGATTATTAATTCAATTACACAAAAATATCGGTTAAAAAAATTAGTCGTCACTATCGACAAAATCATCAGTTGTATCAACTTGAGGCTTCCCGCCTGATAATGTATGAAAGCGTTTAGGCTTATTTATACGAGAAAGATATTTTAGCCAAGTTTTTTCAAAATCAGTTGATGGCTCTTTTTTACCTTTACAAACGGCAACAAATGATTTTTCTTCTGCTGTAGTAGGTTTTCTAACCTCTGTATCAAGATCTTTAAAAGCACACCCATGTTTTTCCAAAATAAGAGCTTCTTTAATAGTAAAGTCTCCGTGACGAGAAAATCCTCTTGGATAATTCTTATTATCAAAAAATCGTTGTTGACTTACAAAACTCTCAGCCATGTTCTATCCTCTAGGTTGTAATATTATCTGGGCAGGAATTATAATTGACTAAGTTAATCTGTAAATAGAATTCTTTTATTTGTTCGATCAAAAATGACTAAATGATTAAATTTAAAACAGAATCATTTTTGTGGCAGGGGCGGAGAGTCTCGAACTCCCAACACCCGGTTTTGGAGACCGGTGCTCTACCAATTGAACTACGCCCCTAAATAATGTGGCGGAACGGACGGGGCTCGAACCCGCGACCCCCTGCGTGACAGGCAGGTATTCTAACCAACTGAACTACCGCTCCACCGTATTTGGTATGTATATATTAAATTTAAAAGTCTGGCGGCACCCTACTCTCACATGGGTAATACCCACACTACCATCGGCACTACGGCGTTTCACTTCTGAGTTCGGCATGGGGTCAGGTGGGACCACCGCGCTATTACCGCCAGACATATTCTGTTCTCTCTTTCTTAATTGCTGTCCATTATCTCATATCAACAACAATCACTCAATTCGGAACAAACTGTTTTTTCAATCTCTATTCTCTTTTCGATGATTTTCTCATCTAGGAATAACTTCTGCGTAACCCAAAACAACTCCGAGTTGTAAGGTTAAGACTCTCGGTTCATTAGTATCAGTTAGCTCAATGTATCACTACACTTACACACCTGACCTATCTACGTCTTAGTCTCAAACGGACCTTACTGAATCTCTTCAGGGAAAACTCATCTCAAGGCTAGTTTCGTGCTTAGATGCTTTCAGCACTTATCTATTCCGCACGTAGCTACCGGGCAATGCAATTGGCATCACAACCCGAACACCAGCGGTGCGTTCACTTCGGTCCTCTCGTACTAGAAGCAAACCCTCTCAATTTTCCTACGCCCATGGCAGATAGGGACCGAACTGTCTCACGACGTTCTAAACCCAGCTCGCGTACCACTTTAAACGGCGAACAGCCGTACCCTTGGGACCTACTTCAGCCCCAGGATGTGATGAGCCGACATCGAGGTGCCAAACACCGCCGTCGATATGAACTCTTGGGCGGTATCAGCCTGTTATCCCCGGAGTACCTTTTATCCGTTGAGCGATGGCCCTTCCATTCAGAACCACCGGATCACTATGACCTACTTTCGTACCTGCTCGAGCCGTCACTCTCGCAGTCAAGCTAGCTTTTGCCATTGC
>NZ_LZHC01000080.1:0-2781 GCF_001690535.1 Gilliamella sp. Bif1-4
CCAAAAATTGCGACTATTATCAAACAACAGACCGAAGGAAGCACCGTTGCCAACACCGTCAGCCATGCGATACTCGGTGCGGTGGTAGCCGAGCTACAAGGCAACTCAGCTCTAGTGGGTGGCTTAGGTGCTGCTGCAAGTGAACGTGGTGCTGAGGTTATCATGGGTATTCTTTACCCAGGTAAAACAGTAGCGGAATTATCACAAGAAGAAAGACAACAAATCAGCGCCCTATCACAACTAGCGACAGGCCTAGCAATAGCCGCTGCCGGTGGTGATATCCAGGATGTGAATACTGGCGTTGCTGCGGGTAAGAATGCGGTTGAGAATAATTATTTAAACTCTCAAGATCATCAAAAGAAGGTTGGTTTAGAATATAGAGAAGAAGAAGGTTTATTAACTGATGAAGAAAAACAACAGTTAATGGAACTTCGAATTAAAGATAAAAGCGCCTCAGAAGCGTTATTAGAAGCTTGTGTTGATGTAAATAGTGAAGCATGTCGTTCTGAACGTAAAAAGGCTTATGAAGCGTTAGGAACATACATAAATTATTATTATAACAAATTAGAAGAACAAAATGGTTATCAACAAATAAAACATTTATTAGATGGTACCTCAAACTCACCAGAAGCAAATCAATTACGTGCTATTTATGAAGGTTATGTACAAAGTTATAAGAGTTTTGGCTATAATGACGAAGAAGCTAGACAAATGGCAGGTAGAACTATTGGCACAATGATGATAGCCAATGGTATTACAGGGACTATAACTCTTCCCAAAATAAACAAAATTTTTGGGAGTGGCAAGTTATTAGCAGGAAAAGAACCAACACTCCCTAACGGTTATACTTCACAAGGAGCTAATGTTGTCGGACCGAAAGGCGGCGTTTATACCCATACAGGAAAATTTGATGCCGCAGGTAACCCAATATATACTAATAACGGTGCTTATTATACTTTTGAAAATGGTGCAAAAACGAAGGTGCCATCGCCGAATACAGGGAAAACAACCAACGGTCGCCCACATTCATCCACATCAGAAAAAGATGTTGGCGCCAGCTTGCCTCCAGATTATAGAGGTCAAGTAAGTTATAAAGATGGTGTAGAAGTCCCTCATGGTACAAAAGGGAGTGTAAGACCTGATTTTTGTAATGGCACAACTTGTTCAATAGAAGTGAAAAATTATGATATAGGCAAATACGCTGATAATCTGATTAATAATATTTCTAAACAAGCACTTGAACGACAAAAACATTTACCAAATGGTATGCGACAAGAGGTTATAATAGATGTTAGAGGACAAAATATACCTCCGTCTACTAGAAAAAAAATAACAGAAGGAATCGAAAATAGATCTCAAGGAATAATTAAAGAGAAACAAATAAGATTTAAAGACAATTAAGGAATATTTTATGCGTGATATAAAAACAGGATTTATTGGTGGTGGGACTATTATCGATTTAGGAACGGATAGTGATGTTAAACTATTTTTTGATTGTATTTCATATTACCTTCTGCCGAAATATTCTAAAGAAGATTGGTCTGTCTTAACTGATCGTTTCTATCGCCGATATTTGAAATTAGAAGAGCTAGATACGGCTGAGTCTTTAATGAAATTGGTTGAGGAAGAGTTTAAACAGTTAGATAGAGAAGCCATTGATTGGGGGCCTATTTTATCAGGTAAAGCCAAAAGTGATTTAGACAGAACAAAATCAACTTTATTTGATATATTTAGTCAATATTTCAGCGCATTTTATCGCTGTATGGAATTTGCTATTTATGAATATAAACATTCAAGTTCAAATCTTTATCGACCTATAATGGTAGCTATGACTACAATACCTGATGTTATTGCTTATGAAGACATTCCACTATCTGTTTTTGATAACTTAGGTACGGATGAGAAGCCGATTTGGTGGACAGGAAAAATTCCTAAATAACCTTGTTTTACTTTTCCAATTCTGTGATAAAGCTCGCAGAATTGGAATATATGATTCAATTTATAACTAAGTTATGAACTCTAACACCAATTTGTATTGCTCATTGTGTCATATTTCTTTATCTTCAAAGCGTAAAAACACACTAATTCACTATTTTTACCCATAAAAAATTTTTCAGAAAAGGCATTGATTTTATTTGAGTTTTTTTTTGGGTGCTTTTTTTGTGCTATCCGTGGCGGTGATAGCCTCAGAAGCGAAAGACAAGAGCCAAAACCGCCTTGACACAGGCACAATCAGCTTTAGTGATATCGAAAACAAAGCGGACTACCAAGTCAGTAGCAGCAGTGCAGGGGTAAGCTCTAGCGGCATGCCATCGATGCCAACCAGTCGCAATAAAAACGAAAGCGAGCATTCGACGACGCATTCAGCGGTATCGGAAGGGACGATAATTATCCGCAACAAAGACGACCAAAAACAAGATATCAACGAACTAAGCCGAGATACTGAGCAGGCGAATAACGAGCTCAAACACATCTTTAACAAACAAAAAGAGCAAGACATCATCGACCAAACGCAGTTAGTGAGTGAAATTGGTGGTGAAACGTTAACGATGCTTAATCATATAGACCGGATAAGAGCCGAATCCAAGGCAAAAGAAGCGGTAGAAAAAGAACAAGAAAAAGCCGCAGACAAAGGCATCGTGTTAACCGACAAGCAGCAACAAAAAATCTACGAAGACGCCTACAAAGAATCGATGAACCAAGGCATGTCAGCGATGGGCAGTGACACCCGTCAAGGCATTGACATGGCGGTTAGTATCATCAACGGCTTAATCAGTGGCG
>NZ_LZHC01000081.1:0-325 GCF_001690535.1 Gilliamella sp. Bif1-4
CTCTCGGGTTTGGTTGGCGTTGTAAATATCACTCGCCGTGCCTGTTATCGAAATAGTAAGCCCTGATTTTTTGCGCTCATACTCTTCTTGATACGTCGTTTTCGCATCTAATGCTTCGATATTGACATTTTCACCTTGGAGCAAGGAACGCTAAAAAGCATTAAAAAAAATTGAATAAAATAAATATATTTTTGACCTGTTTTTGTGATTAGATAGTGTTTGTTTTATTTTTTGAATGGCTGAAAACATGGTAAACAATGTGTAAAAGCCAATTTAAGACTACTGCTCGCCACTAATAATTATAGAACCTACTGACAAGATTTAA
>NZ_LZHC01000082.1:0-902 GCF_001690535.1 Gilliamella sp. Bif1-4
CAACGGCAGTCTCCTTTGAGTTCCCGACCGAATCGATGGCAACAAAGGATAAGGGTTGCGCTCGTTGCGGGACTTAACCCAACATTTCACAACACGAGCTGACGACAGCCATGCAGCACCTGTCTCACAGTTCCCGAAGGCACTCTCGTATCTCTACAAGATTCTGTGGATGTCAAGACCAGGTAAGGTTCTTCGCGTTGCATCGAATTAAACCACATGCTCCACCGCTTGTGCGGGCCCCCGTCAATTCATTTGAGTTTTAACCTTGCGGCCGTACTCCCCAGGCGGTCGATTTATCGCGTTAGCTTCGGAGCCCATCACTCTAGGCAACAAACTCCAAATCGACATCGTTTACAGCGTGGACTACCAGGGTATCTAATCCTGTTTGCTCCCCACGCTTTCGCATCTCAGCGTCAGTATCTGTCCAGAAGGCCGCCTTCGCCACCGGTATTCCTCCACATCTCTACGCATTTCACCGCTACACGTGGAATTCTACCTTCCTCTACAATACTCTAGTTAACCAGTTTTAAGTGCAATTCCTAGGTTGAGCCCAGGGCTTTCACACCTAACTTAATTATCCGCCTACATGCCCTTTACGCCCAGTCATTCCGATTAACGCTCGCACCCTCCGTATTACCGCGGCTGCTGGCACGGAGTTAGCCGGTGCTTCTTCTGTAATTAACGTCAATTAATGTACCTATTAGATACATCTCCTTCCTCATCACCGAAAGTACTTTACAACCCGAAGGCCTTCTTCATACACGCGGCATGGCTGCATCAGGGTTCCCCCCATTGTGCAATATTCCCCACTGCTGCCTCCCGTAGGAGTCTGGACCGTGTCTCAGTTCCAGTGTGGCTGGTCATCCTCTCAGACCAGCTAGAGATCGTCGCCTTGGTGAGCC
>NZ_LZHC01000083.1:0-5188 GCF_001690535.1 Gilliamella sp. Bif1-4
CCATGTTTTATTAGGCTTATCAGGATTAAATTGCCTATCTAACGTGTTGGGCGCAATATTGTGATGAGCCTTGTCTGTTTTATGCTTGAATTTACGTGCTGCTTTACTCCGTAATCCCAATTGTTGCAAAACACGGCTAATTGTCCTTTCTGAAACTTGATAGCCTGCTTCTCTTGCATCATGAAGCAGGCTTGGCGCACCCAAACGGGCTTTATGTTGCCAATACTGCTTTTGGATATACTCGCTGAGTTTAACTGATTTGTTTGCTCTTTTTAACCAAGCATAATAACCCGATGAACTGACACCAAGTAATGAGCATATCCTAGTAACGGGATAGCAGGTTAAATGATTTTTCATATAAGCGTACTTCATCGACTTGGATTGTTGATGAAGTACACATGCGCCTTTTTTAGTATATCATTAGCCATTTTCAGTTCTTTAATCTCTTTTTCTAACGCCATAATCCGCTGTTGCTCAGCGGTTAACTCTCGACGGCTGGTTTTATTCGGGGAAAGTTGCCTAATCCATTTATCTAGGGTTGATTTACCCACACCTAGATGATTGGCAAGTTCGCTGATAGAAAGGTGTGCATTAGATAACGCATAATCCACTGATTGTTGTTTGAATTCGATATTAAATTTTTTGACCATGATATTTGTCTCCTATGATTTTTGTTTATACCATAGAGGCAACTTTTGTCCACTTTTTTGGCGAGGATCACGCAATTAAGTTTAGGTCGCCATGGGTTAAAATTTCACTGCCCACCACCTCTTCAATATCAACCTTGCGGGTGTGATTTTTATTCCATATTGAGTCTTGATAGCTTTGCGTTTTCAAGGTCGATAAATTGATATCGTTCCCCGCAATCACACTTGAGATGAAATCAATTTACTCTACAAGTAACACTAAAAAACCTTTTGTTTTTCCTCCTACTACAGTATGAGTAACTTCCTCCGCCCAAAAAGGAAAAATGGTCTCATCAAATTCATTCAAAATTCGATCTTTTTCTTTAGGATAACAACTCAGCATTTTTGTAAAATTTTCTATAACTAATATGTATCCATCATATTGATCTATCCACGACAAATCTCTCATCCAATCGTTATAAGCATCAATGCTCGTTGTGTTAGAAAATATACCGAATGGAAACTGGAAAGCTGCAATTATTGCATTCATATAATCACTAATAGTAGAAATAAGTGATCCATCAATTTTTGCAAAAAAATAATTTTTGAAATTCAGATTTTCAATATATTGATTTTCTTGTTCTTTATTAATATAAATAATTTGGTTCTTCATTTTAATTAACCTCTATTTAGTTACTTTTATAAATGTTTGATAATGATTATTTGTATAATAAACAGAACCATTGCTTCCTTGAACAAATCTTTCGGCATCTCTGGCTTGTCCTTGAATTTTATTATTGACATCAAATTCTCTATAAGTAATTGGATTTCCATTGCTATCAACTTTAGGTAATTTATTATCGCTATTTTTAAATATTCTTCCTGCATTAGTTCCTGGGGTCTGACCATTAAAATTACCATTCCAACCATTTTTTTCATATTGTGAAAATGTATCTCTAACATTATTTGGAAGCTCATCAAGTTTCTTTTCTTTAATCCTCTCGGTTGAATTTGATTTATTATTATTTTTGTCATCATCAGGCGGTAATCCAGAAGCCCCACCTGCTGAACTACTTCCAACTCCTGTTAACGTATTATCATTATCTTTCTTATCACCTTTCTCTTTTAGGTAATCATTATAATAACGTTCATAAGTTTTTAGTACTGCATCTTCAAAGAACCCATCACCCATTGGATCGACTAATGCAAGTTCAATTAGTCTTCGTTGTTCCAAATTTAGACTTTCTAAAAATGCTTTTGATTCTGCTGCTGTAAGACCTTCAGCCATTAATACATCTACCGCATTAATACTAACTGGCGCACCAATTTCACTTGGGCGTACTAGATACCACGCAGCTCTAGCTAAATTATTATTCTCAACCGCATTTTTCCCCGCAGCAACGCCAGTATTCACATCTTGAATATCACCACCGGCAGCGGCTATTGCTAGGCCTGTCGCTAGTTGTGATAGGGCGCTGATTTGTTGTCTTTCTTCTTGTGATAATTCCGCTACTGTTTTACCTGGGTAAAGAATACCCATGATAACCTCAGCACCACGTTCACTTGCAGCAGCACCTAAGCCACCCACTAGAGCTGAGTTGCCTTGTAGCTCGGCTACCACCGCACCGAGTATCGCATGGCTGACGGTGTTGGCAACGGTGTTTCCTTCGGTCTGTTGTTTGATAATAGTCGCAATTTTTGGTGCAAGTGCCCCTGCGGCTGCCCCTGTCATGTCACCACTGATTAAGCCGTTGATGATACTAACCGCCATGTCAATGCCTTGACGGGTGTCACTGCCCATCGCTGACATGCCTTCGTTCATCGCCTTTTTGTAGGCGTCTTCGTAGATTTTTTGTTGCTCTTCTTCTGTTAGTCCCTTGTTTTTACTTTTCTCTTTTTTCTTTTCAACCGCTTCTTTTGCCTTGGATTCGGCTCTTATCCGGTCTATATGATTAAGCATCGTTAACGTTTCACCACCAATTTCACTCACTAAATGCGTTTGGTCGATGATGTCTTGCTCTTTTTGTTTGTTAAAAATGTGTTTGAGTTCGTTATTCGCCTGCTCAGTATCATGACTTAATTCGTTGATATCTTGTTTTTGAGCATCCTTATTGCGGATAATTATCGTCCCTTCCGATACCGCTGAATGCGTCGTCGAATGCTCGCTTTCGTTTTTATTGCGGCTGGTTGGCATCGATGGCATGCCGCTAGAGCTTACCCCTGCACTGCTGCTACTGACTTGGTAGTCCGCTTTGTTTTCGATATCACTAAAGCTGATTGTGCCGGTGTCAAGGCGGTTTTGGCTCTTGTCTTTCGCTTCTGAGGTTATCACCGCCACGGCTAGCACAAAAAAACACCAAGAAAAACTCAAATAAAATCAATACTTTTCATGGTCGATTTTTTGTAAGTAAAAATAGTGAGTTAATGTATTTTTTATGTTTTAGATAGAAAGAGATATAACACAATGCGCAATACACCAAGTGGCTTTATTTACTGCTGAGGAGCATAAAAATAATAATGACTAAAGTGTATACTAAGCAAAAATTAGAGATTTAAAAAAATTAATTATTAAATTTAGTGACAGAATTAACTGTCACTTTTTTAATAACAAATACACTAATATAGGCTAGGTTTGTCGGGTTATGTTTGAGTTACTACATATAATTTTACATATCTAACTTATCTGCTATATATCTTAAAAGACTAGACAACTTTCTCAAATTACCACTAGTAACTATATCTTGATTTATAGAATAAGATAAAAATTGATAATCTTCGCTTAATTGCCCCATATCAAGTTCTTTTGGTTCATTATAAAGATCATATAGCAAATCAGACGGTATATTCCAATAAAAATCATAATCGAGAGGTATGTTGTGAATACCGTTACCTTTTAATTCTTTTATAATTAAATTAAAAAAATTTTCTATTCTATCTAGTTCAATATTCATAAATAATTTATCCTTTATTTTTTATTTTATTAATATTATTTTTAAAAGTATTAATTTCATGTTCTAAATGTTTAATTCTAGCATTTATAATTTTTTGCCTAATTTCTTCATTTGGTGCATTTTTTAAATGTCCTTTATTATCAAAAGAATATGGATCTCTTTTATATTCTGCTAATTTTTTTTCATGTAATCTTATTTGTTCTTCAAGTGACCTAACTGTCCTTTGTTCACTTACATTTAAGGTTTTTTCTACATTAGAATTACCCTTTCCGACTTTACCTCCAACACCTTTTTTATCGCTATTACGAGATGATTCTTTTGGAGATTTATCATCGTCATCATCAGGCGGTAATCCAGAAGCCCCGCCTGCTGTACTACTTCCAGTTCCTGCTAACGTATTATCCGTATTTTTCTTACCCTCCTTCTTCTTTAGATAATCATTATAATAACGCTCATAAGTTTTTAGTACTGCATCTTCAAGGAACCCATCTCCCATTGGATCGACTAATGCAATTTCAATTAGTCGCCTTTGTTCCAAATTTAGACTTTCTAAAAATGCTTTTGATTCTGCTGCTGTAAGACCTTCAGCCATTAATACATCTACCGCATTAATACTAACTGGTGCACCAATTTCACTTGGGCGTACTAGGTACCACGTAGCTCTAGCTAAATTATTATTCTCAACCGCATTTTTACCCGCAGCAACGCCAGTATTCACATCTTGAATATCACCACCGCTAGCGGCTATCGCAAGGCCGGTCGCTAGTTGTGATAGGGCGCTGATTTGTTGTTTTTCTTCTTGGCTTAGGTTTTTGATGTCTTTATCAGGGTAAAGGATACCCGCAATAACCTCAGCACCACGTTCACTTGCGACAGCGCCTAAACCACCCACTAGGGCGGAGTTGCCTTGTAGCTCGGCTACCACCGCACCGAGTATCGCATGGCTGACGGTGTTGGCAACGGTGTTTCCTTCGGTCTGTTGTTTGATAATAGTCGCAATTTTTGGTGCAAGTGCCCCTGCGGCTGCCCCTGTCATGTCACCACTGATTAAGCCGTTGATGATACTAACCGCCATGTCAATGCCTTGACGGGTATCACTGCCCATCGCTGACATGCCTTGGTTCATCGATTCTTTGTAGGCGTCTTCGTAGATTTTTTGTTGCTGCTTGTCGGTTAACACGATGCCTTTGTCTGCGGCTTTTTCTTGTTCTTTTTCTACCGCTTCTTTTGCCTTGGATTCAGCTCTTATCCGGTCAATATGATTAAGCATCGTTAACGTTTCACCACCAATTTCACTTACTAACTGCGTTTGGTCGATGATGTCTTGCTCTTTTTGTTTGTTAAAGATGTGTTTGAGCTCGTTATTCGCCTGCTCAGTATCATGGCTTAATTCGTTGATATCTTGTTTTTGGTCATCCTTATTGCGGATAATTATCGTCCCTTCCGATACCGCTGAATGCGTCGTCGAATGCTCGCTTTCGTTTTTATTGCGACTGGTTGGCATCGATGGCATGCCGCTAGAGCTTACCCCTGCACTACTGCTACTGACTTGGTAGTCCGCTTTGTTTTCGATATCACTAAAGCTGATTGTGCCTGTGTCAAGGCGGTTTT
>NZ_LZHC01000084.1:0-1816 GCF_001690535.1 Gilliamella sp. Bif1-4
AGCTGCCTACACCGTTTTATCTACTACCCGAAAGATATGGTCGAATACGCTCGCAATAATCGTCAGTAAATATTGTATCAATTAACCATAAAGGGGAGAAATCGTTGTTGCTGTTTTATAGGGTAGCGGCAAAGCAATAGCTTTTTCTCTTTATGTATTAGACTAATAGAATATTGACTAGGTTCATACTGATTATCAATAAAATAAGTATGATATAAATAAAATATAAGGAGGTTAAAATGACAGAATTTGAACAACAACGGCGACAAAAATTATTGGATGAGGATTTTTATCATTATTACCAAGAAAGTTTGAATAGGATGATTGACGAAACTGGTGTAGAAATAAAAAGTACAAAAGATCCTTTTGTAGAATTCATGATAGGTTTACTATATCAACAATTTTGTTTAGATTACACGGTAGGCAAACCTATTGTCGAATTATTACCATGGATGCAAGAAATAATTAACTATACCCAAAATGCAGTCAATTTTGTTGAACGTTATAATGTTAGTCATCCTGAAAGTGGTCTAAATATTACTATGCTAAGGGAATACTTTGAAACTGAGGAGCTATCTAATTTATTAGGGCTTTGTATTCTATTTGAACGGCAGGATTGGTTTGAAATTATCGTTAAAGCCGTCGATCTTGATCAAGAAAATCGAGAAAAAGCAATTGATAGCTTAATTGCAACGAAAATTCCCAATTATCCAATTACTGAAAAAAAAACACCAAGATCATTAAGTTTCCGTACCCCTCTTTATAAAGCCATTCATGCTGAAAAACCTAAAGATACCTTAAAATTTTTAGATGAATATTTACGCCGTTGGTACGATGGATTGCGTAAAGCTGGTTATGAATATATTGATATTCACCTGTGGCAACAAGGTGACTCTCGAGACTGTTGTTCCTTCTATGGTTATTGGTGCTTTGAAGCCGCCGCAGTGGCATATTTAAAAGATATTGATGATAGCAGCCTACACCGTTTTATCTACTACCCGAAAGATATAGTTGAATATGCTCGCAATAACCGTCAGTAAATATTGTATCAATTAACCATAAAAGGGAGAAATCGTTGTTGCTGTTTTATAGAGTAGACACGGCAAAGCAATAGCTTTCTCTCTTTATGTATTAGCGCTAACAGAATATTGACTAGGTTCATACTGATTATCAATAAAATAAGTATGATATAAATAAAATATAAGGAGGTTATTTTGTGGTCTAAAGTGATCTTAACACGATTACCCTCAGTTAAACCGTTAAAATGGGTTAATTGGTTGAGTATTTTCGTAATGGTTTGTATTAGTGCCCTTTTTTTTATGTTGTTTGTTTTTCAAATTGACACTGCTAATAGTAAGCGTCTTATTACAATCTTTCCAAACGGTATTGAACTTGGCACTTCAGGTAATGTAACTGTAAAATCGGCATCATTTTCCGTAAAGGGACCGTATCCAAAACCATTACCTGAGCCATATGAAGAAAAATCAGGTCATCTTAAACTTTTTTATCATGATAGTGATTTAAATCCTGTTCCAAGAGCCAGCTATCGTGTCGAATTTAAAGATGGAACGATGCGAGAAGGCGAATTAGATGATAATGGTGAAGCACTACTTGAAGATATCCCACCCGGTCAGGCTGATGTTTATTTTGGTTATAGTCCCGATGAAGTAATTTTACCAAAACTAGAAGACTATGAAGTTAATGATTACTCAGATGAAGCTATAATAGAACAGCTTAATGAATACATAACTTTATCCCCAGATGAACTCAAAGCTTATATTGATAAACAACTCGAGTATACAGAGGAATACATCGA
>NZ_LZHC01000085.1:0-2851 GCF_001690535.1 Gilliamella sp. Bif1-4
CTATCAATTCCTCAACGTGTAGTAAGCACAAATTAATGCTTGTTAAGTACTTCTAAAAAAGGCATGACACTACTGTTTGGCATAAAAATCCGATCATTATTTTTTTCTTTGTCAAGGATAGCCGGATCAATCTCATAACCTAAAAGATTAGAAAGAATATATTTATTCATAAGCCCACTTAAATAACCATTTGGTCCCCGAAACGATTCAATAAATTGGCAATTATATCGCTGATTGGTTGATATAAACATAAAAGGGATTAGAAACTGGTCAATGTTGTCACCTATACCATGCCCCACATTCACAATTTCGCCATGATCCGAAGTATAAATAACGGTATAGTTGTTACTATATTTATTGATAACATCATATAATGCTTTGATTGTACGGTTGGTGTGATGAATAGTTAAATCATATGCTTCGACGTCAGGTAAGGCCAGCTTATCAACTTCATCATAACCTTTTGTATAGGGTTGGTGGCTACCGCGCAAATGCACAAAAATAAATTTTCTTGGAGAATTATCTTTTTGTAGAGTGTCTTCCAATAATTGACTTAAATGGATATCCAAAAGATCTTCACTAAAATTGATAACATCGCTTTTACGCGCAATAAAGCCATATTTAGTATTAAATGTACCTTGAATTCGTTGCCCAGCTGATGCTAACCAATAGGTTTTGTAATGATTGAACTTAGCCATTTCAATAATCGATTTATTATCAAATAAATTATCATTACTTTCGGGCACATTGAATGAAAGCGTCATTGGTATAGAATCCCGGGTTAAAGCAGCTGCTGAGTGGCTATTTGGGATAATACATCCGCCATTTTGACTAAAAATATTGGTCATAAAAGGCGTAGTTTGCTGATGATAACCATAAGCGCTATAGCGGGAAACTAAAGAAGATTCGCCCATAATAAATACGATTAAGTCATTATCAGGCTGATTAGGAGGTAAAATCACAGCTTGATTAAATTTTTCAATTTCATGAGTATCTGAATAAATATCTGTTGATGCATAACTAGTTAAAATATAAGCTAAATTAGCAAGTACAGCAGGATAACATTTACGAATTATTCCATCACTAGCTTTATAGAAACCTCGTTTAATATCAGGCCTTAATGCTGTGTAATTTACTAGACAATAAATAAGGTAGAACAATATAAGCATATAAATGGTTATGGGAATAAAAAGTTTAAATTTAATACGGACAATTTTTTTAAGAATCAATAATATAAAGAAGTCCGCAATAAACGCAGGAACTATTATGATCGAAGCTTGTTTAGCCATTGATATTGCTTCATGAGAATTAGTCTCAATAATAGAATCAAGTACTCCTTCTGATATCATTTCCCCATAAAAAATAAAATAACTAATTTCGGATAAAAAAAGGAATAATAATGAAAAGCCAAAGACAACAATAAGCTTATGACAGCTGCAAATACAATTATGTACTATCATAATAAAAATTAAAGTTGTTATTATTGTAATATAGAAAAACAAATCTCCAAAAATAGATTCGGTAGATTTATCATGATAGCTATTATTAAAGCAGTAAGACCAGATAACACTGATAAACGTATAAACCAATAACAATAATATTAAGGGCAGAACTCTTTTTATCCCACATAATTTCATAAAATATGACCTCATCTTATATTTGTGTATTTACTAGTTAAAGGTGACAGTTGATTTTGTCACTCTAGCCCTCAAATATTCTTTAGAATATCTTGCCACGTACAGCCGTCCCGCATTTAATATAAAATATTTTCTATTCTGTTACTATATGTTTGTTTATTTTTATTTTTTCTTATTTATTTACAATTTATGTTTTTCCCCAGTAGTTATCTGTTAACATATATTCTATATACATATAACGTGCTGTTATTGTTAATTTTTGGCAAAACTATATCATATACAATATCTTTTTATTTTCTTTTTATTGAAAGATCGGCAATCCTTAGTATGCAATAATAAAAAGGAGCTATATTTTTACGCCCATTTAATATTTTGTATAAAATTTATAGCCGATTTCTATCAATTCCTCAACGTGTAGTAAGCACAAATTAATGCTTGTTAAGTACTTCTAAAAAAGGCATGACACTACTGTTTGGCATAAAAATCCGATCATTATTTTTTTCTTTGTCAAGGATAGCCGGATCAATCTCATAACCTAAAAGATTAGAAAGAATATATTTATTCATAAGCCCACTTAAATAACCATTTGGTCCCCGAAACGATTCAATAAATTGGCAATTATATCGCTGATTGGTTGATATAAACATAAAAGGGATTAGAAACTGGTCAATGTTGTCACCTATACCATGCCCCACATTCACAATTTCGCCATGATCCGAAGTATAAATAACGGTATAGTTGTTACTATATTTATTGATAACATCATATAATGCTTTGATTGTACGGTTGGTGTGATGAATAGTTAAATCATATGCTTCGACGTCAGGTAAGGCCAGCTTATCAACTTCATCATAACCTTTTGTATAGGGTTGGTGGCTACCGCGCAAATGCACAAAAATAAATTTTCTTGGAGAATTATCTTTTTGTAGAGTGTCTTCCAATAATTGACTTAAATGGATATCCAAAAGATCTTCACTAAAATTGATAACATCGCTTTTACGCGCAATAAAGCCATATTTAGTATTAAATGTACCTTGAATTCGTTGCCCAGCTGATGCTAACCAATAGGTTTTGTAATGATTGAACTTAGCCATTTCAATAATCGATTTATTATCAAATAAATTATCATTACTTTCGGGCACATTGAATGAAAGCGTCATTGGTATAGAATCCCGGGTTAAAGCAGCTGCTGAGTGGCTATTTGGGATAATACA
>NZ_LZHC01000086.1:0-22163 GCF_001690535.1 Gilliamella sp. Bif1-4
GTTTTTAGATGAATACTTACGCCGCTGGTATGACGGACTGCGTAAAACTGGATATAGTTATATTGATAGTCATTTATGGCAACAGGGCGACTCTAGAGATTGTTGTTCTTTTGTGGGCTATTGGTGTTTTGAAGCCGCCGCAGTAGCGTATTTAAAAAATATTGATGATAGCAGCCTACACCGTTCTATCTACTACCCGAAAGATATGGTTGAATATGCTCGCAATAATCATCAATAGATATGATATAAGCTATAAAGAGGCCGAAATGATGGTTATTGCCACTCGTTATAGGAATATCAAGCAACCGCCTTATTCCATGTGATTTAATAAAAAAAGTAACATGTATGATGCATCAAAAATAAGTCTAAATAAAAATATAAAGAGATTAAAATGACAGAATTTGAACAACAACGCCGTCAGAAACTATTAGATGAAGATTTTTACCATTATTTTCAAGAAAGACTTACAAAGCTAATTGGTAGGGTTGATAACGATATGAAAAAGGAACAAGATGGTTATGCAGAATTTATGATAGAATTACAATATCAACAATTTTGTTTAGACTATACATTAGGAATAGAAATCAATGAGTTATTTTCTAGGATGGGATGTATTTTAAGCTATATTCATAGCTCTATAGATTATGTAGATAAATATAATCTCGTCAACTCAGATGATAAGATGAATATTACTATATTAACGGAATATTTTGAAACTGAGACATTATCGAATTTATTGGGGTTAGCAATTTTATTTAAACACCAAGATTGGTTTGAAACCATTGTTAAAGCTGTTGATTTTGATCAAGAAAATCGAGAGAAAGCGTTAGACAGTCTAATTGCAATGAAAATTCCAAACTATCCAATTACTGAAGAAAAAACACCACGAGAGCTGAGCTTTCGTAATCCCCTTTATAAAGCTATTCATGCTGAAAAACCTAAAGATACCTTAAAGTTTTTAGATGAATACTTACGCCGCTGGTATGACGGACTGCGTAAAACTGGATATAGTTATATTGATAGTCATTTAAAACAGCAGGGCGACTCTAGAGATACTTGTTCTTTTGTGGGCTATTGGTGTTTTGAAGCCGCCGCAGTAGCGTATTTAAAAAATATTGATGATAGCAGCCTACACCGTTTTATCTACTACCCAAAAGATATGGTTGAATACGCTCGCAATAATCGTCAATAGGTAGTTAAAAATATCGCCATAACAAGTGGAATTTCCTCAATTTTGTTTTTTATGTATTTTCATTACAGTCGTTTTTTAAATGTCTATAAACAATATAAGGATTTCCTACAGGCTATTATTTATAGATTTTTTTGGTTTTAGCCTTAACTTCTTGCATTGTCTGTAAAATTCGATGATAGTTATCAAGTCTTGATGGTGCAATTTTACCATCTTGCACCGCTTTTTGTAATAAACAACCTGGCGTATCAAAGTGATTACAATCACGAAAGTGGCAACCGCCTAAATAATTATCAAATTCTTTAAAACCACTAATCACTTGCTGCGGCTCTAAGTGCCATAAACCAAATTCGCGGATCCCTGGTGAGTCAATAATATCTCCACCATTTGGTAAGTGGTAAAGCCGAGAGGAAGTGGTTGTATGTTGACCAAGTCCGGATATTTCTGAAATACCTCCAGTCATAACTGATTGTGATTGATGAGGTAACAGTAAATTAATAATACTTGATTTTCCCACACCAGACTGCCCAACTAAAATGGAAATTTTACCTTGCAAAACATCTTGTAATACAGCAATGCCTTGTTGATTTTGACATGAGACATACAAAACTTGATAACCGATATGAGTATAAATCGTCAACTTTTTTTCAACTTCAGTGCGTTGATCATCATTAAGTAAATCAATTTTGTTTAAAACAATAATAGGTTTTATATCAGTGCATTCACAAGCAACTAAATAACGATCGATAATATTTAGTGATAATTCTGGCAAGACAGCCGAAATAATCACGATTTGATCAACATTTGCGGCAACGGGTTTAACGCCATCATAAAAATCAGGCCGGACAAGTTCAGAAAGTCTCGGGTGGACCGCTTCAATAATACCATTGGTATTTGGCTCTAAACTTTCACGCCACATCACTTTATCGCCAGTGACTAACGAAGGCAAGGTTCGGCGAATACTACAGCGATAAATAAGACCAGCACTATCTTCAACATCAGCAGACTTACCAAAACGGCTTATTACTACACCGTCACGAGGTGATGAAAAATTTGTCAGACTCTCATCTTGCTTTATTGCTAATCGTTGCTGATGTTTTGCCGCTACACGTCTTTTTTGATTATTGGATAGTTTATTTTTTGCCATAGTGCTCATTTTTTACTAAAACAGATTGTCAGTTATGCTACACTACTCAGTATCAAAAAGAAAATCTCTATAGCAAATTATGAACAAACAATCTCAAATTAATAGTAACAATCTTATTTGGATAGATCTTGAAATGACTGGACTCAATCCAATAACTGATCGCATTATTGAGATCGCAACCATTGTTACCGATTCTAACTTAAATATTCTTGCTGAAGGACCTGTGATTGCAGTTCATCAATCTGATGAGCAATTAGCATTAATGGATGAGTGGAACCAAAACACCCATGGCAAATCAGGACTTATTGAGCGTGTTCGCAAAAGTACTGTTAGTGAACAACAGGCCGAGCAACAAACCATCGAATTTTTAAAACAATGGGTACCAGAAAACAGCTCTCCAATTTGTGGTAATACTATTGGGCAAGATCGTCGTTTTTTATTTAACTATATGCCTAATTTAGAAAGTTATTTTCATTATCGCTATTTAGATGTCAGCACAATTAAAGAATTAGCTAAACGTTGGAAACCTGAAATACTAAAAGGGATTAGCAAACAGAGTTCTCACCAAGCTCTTGATGATATTCGTGACTCAATTGCTGAACTTGTTTATTACCGTGAACACTTTTTTGATCTAACCAACTTATAATTAGTATGCAAATTTTATATACTTTTTTATTGTATTTGATTCAACCACTGGTTTGGCTAAGACTGCTTTGGCGTAGTCGTAAAGCACCAGCTTATCGAAAGCGTTGGCTTGAACGCTATGGTTTTTGCAAAAATAAAGTTAAATCTAACGGTATTTTAGTGCATGCCGTATCGGTGGGTGAAACGATAGCAGCCATCCCGCTAATCAAAGCACTTAAACAACAGTATCCTAGTTTACCTATCACAGTTACCACCATGACGCCAACAGGCTCAGAGCAAGTTAAATCATTACTTGGTGATAGCGTCAGCCATGTATATTTACCTTATGATTTGCCCTGCGCGATAAATCGTTTTTTAAATACGGTTAAGCCCAAATTAGTGATCATTATGGAAACTGAGCTTTGGCCTAATTTTATCTGTCAGTGTTATAAACGAAATATTCAGCTAATTATTGCCAATGCCAGATTATCAGAACGTTCAGCTAATCGATACAGTAAACTAGGGCGATCCATTAGCAATTTACTATCAAAAATTAGTGCAATTGCCGCGCAAAATAAGCAAGATGGGGAACGTTTTATTTCACTGGGTTTACCCCGTGATCACTTAACAATAACCGGTAGTATTAAATTTGATATTGATTTAACAGATCAACAACAGCAAAAAATCAAAACGCTAAAACAGCGGTGGCAATTAGACCGCCCTATCTTTATTGCCGCAAGTACACATAATGGGGAAGATGAAATCATCTTATCTGCTTTTAAGCGGTTATTACAAAAATATCCCGATTTGTTATTGATTATTGTCCCCCGCCACCCAGAGCGTTTTAAAACCATCGAAAAATTAATTAATGACTGTGGATTGAATTATATAAACCGCAGTAGCGGTCAAATTCCTACTAAACAAACTCAAGTCATTTTGGGTGATACAATGGGAGAATTAATAGAACTTTATGGTATTGCAGATATTGCCTTTGTTGGCGGCAGTTTAGTGGAACATGGTGGGCATAATCCATTAGAACCCGCACTTCACCACATCCCAATCATTAGTGGCGAACATTTTTTCAATTTTAAAGTTATTTGTGAGCAACTTATTTCAGCTGATGGAATGATCATTTGTGCTAGCACAGCTGATGCCCTTTATTCAGCTATTAATGGGCTTTTAGAAAATAAAACGCATAGTCAACAAATTGGCGAACAAGCGTATCAAGTATTAAAACAAAATCAAGGCGCACTACATAGAATTCTTAACATTATCAACTATTATCTTTGCTCAAAATAAGGATTACTTGTGAATAAAAAACAAGGGTTATTGCTAATTAATCTAGGTACACCAAATGCGGCAACACCAGATGCAATAAAACGGTACTTAACCGAGTTTTTACTCGATCGCCATGTCGTTGATTTACCGAAACTGTTTTGGTATCCGATTTTAAAGTACCTTGTAATACCTAAACGAGTGCCTTATATTATTCATCATTACCAAAAAATTTGGATAGATGGCTCATCACCTTTACTCCATTACAGCCAATTATTATGTGATAAATTACAACACCACTTACCAAATATTCAATGTGAATTAGCCATGACCTATGGTGAACCCAATATTCAATCTGCATTGAACAAGCTTCAATCATGTTCAAAAATTACGGTATTGCCACTTTTTCCACAATACTCAACGACCACAACACTCGCTGTACTTGATAAACTTAAACAAATTATAGGAACCAACAAAATCATAAATAGTATTGATTATATTCGTGATTATGCTGATCATCCAAGCTATATCAATGCACTTTATTTACAAATTAAGCAAGCATTTCAAGACCAAGGTGAGCCTGAAATGCTTATACTTTCTTATCATGGTATTCCAGAGCGTTATATTTACAAACGAAAAGATGATTATATTCAACGTTGTGAAATTACCACACAGTTATTAATCGAAAAATGTCGAAAAAATAACATAAATATATCAATCCAAATGGCTTATCAATCGAAATTTGGAAAAGGAAAATGGGTTACGCCAAGTACCAGCGATACATTACAAATATTGGCACAAAGAGGGGTTAAAAATGTGCACGTCATCTGCCCAGGGTTCTCGGTAGATTGTATTGAAACTATTTACGAGATTGACGAAGAAAATCGAGAAATCTTTTTAAATGCAGGTGGAAAATCATTTTATTATATTCCCACATTAAATGACACTGACTTACAGATTAATTTAATCATGGCGTTAATCAACCAAACTCAGCCATCTATACTTAATAATTTATACTGAAACATACAATTTCCTGAAACTTTTTTACAAAAATCTATTACCTCTAATGTGCAGAGAATAGCAAAGCTATTACTATCAAGTGATCATTGAGGATGTTCTATCCCTAGCATCATGAAGCAGACTTGGCGCACCAAAACGTGCTGTAGGAATTCTTTGCATTGTTTACAGTAATTTGAGAAACTATTGTAAAACAAAGAATACAACGTTCATCAATGTTAAAAACTGATTGTTCAACATTCGATATTGAACGATATTTTTGTTGTAAATTAGGTGATAAAGTGATTGAAGTTGTATTTGCAGAGCCTTTTTTAATGAAGGTGACTATATTGATAAATTAATGTATTTATATGGAAAATTTTGTAAAAATCACCATAACTATGTAATGGATAATGATGATGTATATGATGAATTTATTGACCTTTTTATAAATCAACAATTGGAAGATGATTTTCCCAACGATATATTGCTAACAATTTTCACGCTAAACCCAAGAAATAGAAGCAATCTTGTGGTTATTTCTTTATCAAAATGCACCAGCTATTCCTAGTTATATTAACGTTATTCATACTGAGAGTAATTATGATAAAAACCAGCAATAACTATTGTTATTAATTTTCCACTGCTTTTAATTAACTTCAAAAAAACAAAAACACGGGAAAGTCCCCGTGTTTGTCATCATTTATTTCTATAAAGGTATACAATTTTCGATAAGTTTTTGCTTATCCTTGTACTCATCATAATAATTGTTATTAATTATTGGATCATCGTCATATTTAATGGATAAAATGCATGTAAATTTTATCTTTTTATTGTTATCGTAGTAATATTTTTGCTCTACATTATATATTTTTATCGTCTTTTGCTTGGTGGAGGAAGAAAATGGAATAGAAAAATAATTTTCTTTCCATAAATAATATATACCACTCAGTGCTAATATCAATAAAATTATATTGAATATCCAAAATTTTGAGTGGAAATTTGTTGTTTTATTTGATGTAACAATTGAATCATTCATATCTAATATCCTGTATTAACGAGCTAATCTTAAACAAACCTATTCTAGGTTTAACTCCATATGGGTTAATGGAAGAAAACGATATAAATTACGGTATTGGTTAAGCTTATTATTAGCTTTAGTTAATTGTTCTGCTGTTAATTGCGATTTTAATTCTTGAACTTTATTAAATGCTTGAGTTTGATTATGTTCTGCCAATAAACTGTACCAAACATAGGCAAAGATATTATTCTTTGGAATATCAACACCTTGTTCATGCATATCAGCAAGTTCAAACCATATTTTATAAATATCAGAAGGCGCTAAGATTTCGTCAGCATAAATATGTTTTGGTTCTGTAAATTCTCGTTCATAGTAATTTGAAATATAATTAGCTAAGTCATTTCTTAATAAAATTGCTTTGGTATATTGGTAAATGCTATGGAAGAAACGTTTATCATTATGATCTAACGGGAAATAATAATACTTAATAAGTAATTCGGCAGCATTGACATTACCAGATTTAAGTAGCATTTTGATATTTGAAATATACTTATCATCTCTTGAATCGCCATATAGCCGAGTATGTTTTAATAATTCAATGATTGCGTATTGATTTTGATTTTTAGCTAAATCGTTAAGTTCTTTCTGATACTTTTCATCTTGCTCTGTAAATTTATAGTACTTTGCTTTTAAAAATTGTTTTTTCAGATCATCATCAATGTTGTTATCAATCCAAGAAAACAGTAATTCTTGTTTTGCTGTACAAATAGGTGAATTATTGTTTAATGTTTTAATTAATTCTTTTTGCACTAAAATATCGCCTTGTGTCGCCAGCTCTATTGCTGCTTTGCAACCAGCATAAGTTTTTATCCCGTTACCGTTAAAATTATGCTTCGTAAAATGATAAACCACTTTGGGTGATGAGCTATTTTCATTTTGCACCTTTAGCCAATCTTGACCATCAACCACAATTGTTGGTGAAAGGTAATTTTGTTGATGATTAATGTATTGTGTGGTTAACCATTCAAATTCAGGATGCGATTTGTCGATGGTTATCAAAAAATTTTGTGCTATTACATAATTTTGTTGTGCTGCCAAATCAAGATATCTCCAAGCTTCATGATAATTCTGTTCAACCCCTTTCCCTAAATAATAAATTACTCCTAACCGATAATTTGCCGTTGCATATCCTAAATCGGCAGCTTGTTTGTAATATGATATTGCTGTATCGGTATCTTGGATAATAAAGTCATATAACGTACCAAATCGGTATAAAATTATTGGATTATTAGGCTCAAGTTCCAATGCTGATTCGTAAAGGTGTATTAATTCATTGCTGGATTTAGCTATAAGGTTTTCGGCTTCACGATAAAAACCATAAGCAATTCCACGTTGTTGAGATAATGCCAGCAGTAGGGGGAAAGAGTAGTTATACTCAAAGAAAAGATGCTCGGCTAGCATTTCTTTTTCGAGTTGAAGATAAAAGGCTTTTTCATCTTCTAAATTATCGGAAAATACTTCTTCTACGATTTTAATAGCGTTTTCGATATAAAGTTTATTGGTATAATCGATTCGTTTTTGTCTATCTTTTAATTCTTCGGGATAGTATTTATCAACAAATTCATCATATTGGAATTTTTCGAAAATTCTGTTATTTTCATAAATGGGTTTAATTACATTAAGTAAAAACTGCTCTTGTAGATTAACTTCATTAGATGATTGAATGCTAGGGTTAATTGTATCGTTAACTGAGGTATCGATTTTCATCCCTAAATGATAATATTTTGCAGCTTGCTTTGAATCTTTTTCTACCCCTAAACCATTTAAATAAAACCAAGCGAGCTGAAAGGCCATTTTTTGCCTAGTCTCATTTTTAATTGAATTTGATTGGGCAAATTCAATTAACCATTTAGCCGCCCATGGGTAATTAGGTTGTTCTGATTTTGAACCATCTATCTGACCGCCATTTAAAAAATATTCAACCAGCTCCATTGGAGTATCCGATGCTTTATTGTAATTTATATGTTTCACAGTTTTTTCAAGCCAATATAAAGCTTTTTTCTGATCATTAATTTTATTTTTATAGAGTTGATAAAGCCGATATTGCGCGTGTCCGTAAAATCCCCAATCATAGCTTTTACTCGCCATTTCATAATATTTTATTGCTTTAGCATAATCGGTTTTAACATCTATTCCCTTATCATAGAGAGTAGCTAATACATATTGAGCTTGACCCACACCATATTTTCTTCCCTGTTTATTTAACCACAGCGTTCCTTCACCTACGCTAAATTTTGCTTTATCTGGAATTGGTGAAGCGGCCTTTTCTAACCAAAAAAGGCCTTTTTTAATATCTTTATTTACCAATTTACCATTAACATAGGCTATTCCTAGAGCGGTTTGGGCAAGAGGGTATAGGTTTTCGGCAGATTTAGTTAAAAATTCGATATATTTATCGGCGGATTTATCCTTGCACCCGGATAATCTTTTATCTTTTGATTCAAGATAAAATTGATGAGGGCGGCAATCCCAATCATCATTTTCATTCAAAGGGTCATAAGCCATAGCAACTTGATACTGTGCAACATTATCTTTATTTTTCGTAGCCAAAAACCACACATTTTGAGAAATTGTTTCGGCAAAAACATAATTTGTAAAAGTACAACATATTAAAAATAAAGATAATAATTTTATATTTTTCATTGTGTGATCATCCATATTAATCATGTTCAAATTCAAAATAGACATCGGACTTTCTATAAAGGTAGTTACGTTGAATAAATTTATTTGAACTCATTTCCAATAAAAAGAAGGCAAATAGCCTCAATAAGTTTCATTGTATGGCAAAAGCTTTCACTTTTTAACAATAATATTCATAGTATTAGCTTAATATATTACCTAATACTGGAAAATGGAATACTTTTAATCTTGGAGATAATATGAAAATGAAAAAAATCAATTGTATATGTGGGTTTTTTATTGAGAGGATAGAACAACATATAATCTTTTCTGATTAATATTAATTATTTTAACCCCACCGAAAGGTTTGAATATTGCTTTTTTCCCAACGTTGGTATTTATCCAACAACTGAGTAAAACTAAATTTTATTTTGCACCCATATAATTTAACTGACGCCACGATTCATAAACCACAACGGCAACAGAATTAGATAAATTCATACTACGGCTAGTGGCTAGCATGGGAATGCGGATCTTTTTCTCTTGTGGTAGTGCATCAAGTATGTTTTTTGGTAAGCCTCGGGTTTCTGGCCCAAACATTAAGAAGTCATTTTGCTGGTAATCGACTTCACTGTGTGGTTTTTGTCCTTTTGTGGTTAAAGCATAAACTTGTGTTGATAGGTCTATTTGATTGGCATCTAAAAAATGGTTGAGATTTTTATAGCGTTTTACATCAACAAATTCTTGATAATCAAGCCCAGCTCGTCTTAACTTTTTGTCATCCCAGAAAAAACCCATAGGTTCAATAATATGTAAATTGAAACCAGTGTTAGCACAAAGGCGAATAATATTTCCAGTATTAGCAGGAATTTCGGGTTCAAATAAAACGATGTTTAATGCTGAATTTGACACAACTTTTCTCATTCACTATTTATTGATGTTTATGAATTGGCAATATTATCACAATTCTAAGTCCACCAAGATGACTTTTTTCTGCTTTTACTGTACCGTGATCGCGTATGATGGCATTAGCTACAATAGCGAGCCCTAATCCAGTTCCGCCAGATTCACGATCTCGGGCTTCGCTTGTACGATAAAAAGGTCTAAAAATTTGTTCTAGTTCACTTTCAGCAACCCCTGGGCCATCATCATCAATTGTAATTGTTAGCTTTTGTTGTTGTGCTAAAAAATTGATATCGATCTGTTTATTCGAATAGCGAAATGCATTGCGTATAACGTTTTCAAGTGCGCTACATAAAGCAATTGGATAGCATAATATAGTATGGTTAGTTGGAAAATTTATCACGGTCAACTTTTTACCTATTTGTTCTGCTTCAAAAGTGGCATTATCAAGCACCTGCTTAAATAGAGTATTAATTTTATTAACTTCACGAATTTCCTTATTGTCATATTGTTGCCTTGCCAATGACAATAAGTCACCAATCATAGAATCTAATTTTATCGCTTCATTATTAATACGTATAACTTCACTGCTTTCACCTTGTTTGCGCCGCAATAGCGATGTAGCAAGCTGCAAACGAGTCAAAGGAGTGCGTAACTCATGAGAAATATCTGAAAACAAACGTTGCTGTACTTCTTGCATTCGTTTAAGCTCTCTTAGCATATGGTTAAAACTAGCGCCTGTTGCTTTATATTCAGACGATCCTATTTGTTCTAGCTCAGGCCACTCTTGTAAATTACCTTTCGCAACCTGATCAGCTGCTTTTTTTAGCCTTCGAGCAGGTTTTGCAATACTCCAAGATAGCCATAGTAAAAAAGGAGAACTTGCCAGCATGGTCAAAGTTAATAGTAAAAAAGGATGATCAAATATAAAGTTGACTAATTGAGATTGAATATCTGTAGTTTGTTGTAGGATATATAATCTATATTCAGCATTAGCATAATGAATTAGAAAAGGTCCTATAATTTCTTGAGAATCATAGATTTTTTTTGCAGGGTCTTTAACATTATGGGATTTTTCACTAAAGTTTTTGACCAAATCAATATTTTTTGTTTCGGCGGTAATGATTTGTTCATTAGGGGTAACAATAAATAAAAATTGACCTGGTTTTTGATGACTATCCATAACAACAATAAAACGCATCCACCACCGAAAACTATCTTTTGGTACATTTATAAGATCATTTTCAATTTGATGCGCAAGCATATTACCAGCTTCTTTATCTTTGTTTGCTAAGTAGGTTAGGTTTCGAGCATCAAGACTCGGCAAAACCATTATTAACATTAGAAAAAAAGCTATGGTTAATAAAAATATTGTGAATATTCTTATTGTTAATTTATCAAAAAGCCACATATCATATTATCTGATCTTCATTATAATGTTATTCATATAACAAATCGTCATTTCGATCAATTACAAATAAGTAACCTTTTGAACGTAATGTTTTAATCCATGGTAAACCATCACTCCTAGGCGGTAGTTTTTTCCGTAATCTAGATACATGTACATCAATTGAGCGAGCAAGTGGAGCTAAATCTTTACCCAAAACAAATTCGTTTAGTTCTTCGCGTGTAATTATTCTTCCCGAATTTTCTAGAAAGGTAAGCAACACTTGAAACTCAGTACCTGTTAAATCTATATACTGGTTATCAAAAAAAGCAGATTGCTGTTTTCGATTTACATTAAGTTTATCAATTGTATATTTAATTGGTTGTTCAGCTTCATCGTTTGCTACATTATCCCAATGCGCTCTACGCAAAAGTGCATTAATTCGGGCAATAAGCTCTCTATCATTAAATGGCTTTAGAATGTAATCATCAGCGCCAAGCTCAAGTCCAATAACTTTATCATATTCATTATCTTTAGCCGTTAAAAAAATAACAGGTACCGTAAATTTACCTCTAAGTTGGGATAAAAATTTAAATCCATTCATTTCAGGCATCATAATATCAAGTAAAATAAGATCTATCGTACTATCAAACTTTTCTAAAGCCTGAATACCATTATTCGCTATTTCAACAAGAAATCCTTCTAACTCAAGAAGTTCTCGTAATAATAAAGTAATTTCTGGATCATCATCAACTACAAGTAATTTACTGCTCATTACAATCCTCTTTATTTCATTCATTCTTGATATTAATTTTTATACCAAATATAGTTTTACCCAAAAATTTACTATATATGTAAAAATCACGAACAATATAGTAAATTATTGTTAATTTTTATATAGAAAATATTTTTACATTATTGTAACCTTGGTCAATTAAATAAAGCGCTTGCAACTTACTCATGACTCCACGATCGCAATATAGTAAATATTGCTTCGATTGATCCAAATTCCCAAATTGCGTTGCTAACTTATAAAATGGAATATGCTTAACTTCAATATCACTCAATATAAGAGGGTTATCTTCCTGCTCTTCTGAAGATCGAATATCAATAACCACGTGATTGGTACTCAGAGTTGTGACAGTTTCAACATGAGCAATTTTTGTATCTGTTTGTTTTGCTATCTCACGAATATCAATATTTTCAGCCTCGGCAACTGCTTTATCCAAAATCGTGAAATCAAAATTCATTTCTTCTGCTTCAATTTTTTCTTTCACGGCTTTAACCGTTGGGCTTTTAGATATTACGCCACAAAATTCTGGCATTGTTTTAGCTATATCTTCAGTACCAATTTGACGCGCAATATTGATAATGGTTTCTTTATCGTGTGTGATTAAAGGACGTAAAATTAATGTATCACTAGCATTATCAATTAAACGTAAATTGGTAAGTGTTTGGCTTGATACTTGCCCCAATGCTTCTCCAGTAACGAGAGCTTCCACTTTATAGCGTTGCGCAATTTTTGATGCTGCACGAATCATCATCCGCTTTAAAATAACTCCCATTTGCCCATCATCAATTTTTTCAAGAATCTCACCAACAACATCCGAAAAATCAATAGCAATAAAACGCACTTTATGTGAGCTACCAAAACGTTCCCATAGGTAATGAGCCATTTGTTTAACGCCAATTTCGTGAGTTTTTCCACCAAGATTAAAGAAACAATAATGCACTCGGCTTCCTCGGCGCATTAGCATATAACTTGATACGCCAGAATCAAAACCACCTGATATGAGCGAAAGAACATCTTCTTGTGTACCAGTTGGAAAACCTCCAATACCAGCATGTCGCCCCTTTACCAGTAGTAACTTGTCTTTGTCGATTTCAAGGTGAACTGTGATTTCTGGGTGAGTTAATTTAACTTTAGCCGAAGACACATGTTGATTAAGTCCACCACCAATATAACGTTCAACATCAATTGAAGTAAATTCATGTTTGCCACGACGCTTTACGCGTACACAAAATGTTTTGTTTTCAATTAATGGAGCATAATAATCTAATGCTTTTTCAAAAATATCATGCATATCAACAAAAGTGATTTCATCGACAGCTAGAATATGATGTATACCGGGGATCCGCATTAATAATTCAAGTATCTTAGTTTCACTATTTTCAACTTTTGGACGAACTTCAATAAAATCCCAATGACGAATAACTGCCACTTCTTCAATATGATGCTTTAAAATATTACGAATGTTGCTCGTTAGTATTTTAATAAATCGTAAACGAACAGAATCACTTTTGATGGTAATTTCAGGAAAGATCTTAACAATAAATTTCATAAATACAATTTGTCATAATACAAATGGCGATATTATACCGTTTTTTTAGATAGAAACGTACCATTGATTATCACAACTAACTTGTAATACTTATAGACACATTATGTTTGACACTAAATAAGCCAAAAAATCATCATAGAGCGTTACTTAAACGTTATGGAACGTTAATTTCGTGCAATAATCTTAGTATTTTGAAGTTAATAGATTTTGTTTTCTCTACTACTTTACATCATAACAATATTATGAAGTTAGTTATCAATAGTTGTAATAACGAAATTAATGGCTATGGTATTAACCTTCAAAAGGAAACTAGTTAAAAATGTTTTATCTGAGTTAGCAGATTCCACATGGCAAAACCGTAATCATCTTCATATTGTGTATATCACAAGTATCCTCTCTATCGACTAAATTGATTGTTTATAACGATCAATAAGATCACAACTTATCGTTATAAACGATATGACAAAGCACAATATATTTCTAATCATAACGATGATGAATTTTTATTCAATAATAATTTAAGGAGCTAAAATAGCTAAACTTGATAAATGACTTTATTATCAAAACACCAACTGATTTTAAATTTTCCCCCACTTTGAATTACTATGATGAAGATGGAGACAGAGGTAAGATTTCCGATAAAGGAACTTTTAATTACCTTTAAATGGTTTGATAATGCAGGACAAGAAATTTCAAAATCTCAATATGGAAAGGTAATTGGTTGTGGCAGTGGGTTTCAGATGCCGCTTAAATTAGTTATTACTCTTTCTGATATACAAGTCCATTCTGAATATGGTGTTCCTAAAGACAGCGAATTATATAATTTAACCAAAATTTATTAAATTAATACTGATTCGACGATCTGTTTTGCAAAACCTAATCAAATGATAGTCAATAATAATCAAACTTGGGGAAGTCCTTATCGTTTTACACAAAATGGTAAAACAAATTGTGTACTTATAGGTTCTAATAATGTAGAAGACTCTTTGTTTGATCCGAACCGAGCAGATAAAGTCTGGAATAAAATTGGTACTGAATATAGAGATTCGATTTGTGGTGGAGGTTACGATCATAATGTTTTTGACCCTCTCAATGGATTTTATGCATCTGCCTATCCGAAGTTTCCAACAACAGGATTTTCCGGTGCTCAGTTTCAGTTAATTATGACTGGGCCCAAACAGATTGGGATTATTCTGTGAATACAACATAGGTAAATAGTGTGACAGTAGATAATAATGGCATGGTTTATCTCAACCATAAACCTAATGGCACAGTAACGGTATCAGCAAAATTTAAACCAGATAACAGCATAATACATAGTTACACATTCAATCCAACCAAAACATGGGTTGCTCCAAAAGGTAATGGGATGTACACATATGAACAAGCAACGCAAGTATGTCATGGAGAAGCAAACATACCTACTCAAGCAGAAATGTCAAATTCTCCTAATGCTTCAGATTCATGGAAAATAATACCGCTAACTTGGGATCTATTTGCACGAACAATCAACCAAGGGGTATTAAGTGAATGGGGAATGACAACTTTCCCAAATTATCCTAAGTCTAATTGGTTTACAGGAGACCAATGGTTTTTTTCATCTGATGAGTTTCCACTAACAAATCAATACCCAGGACGTTCTAACCGATATGCTATTGACGCTTGGATAGGGCAAGTTGAAGTATGGGGAAAAGAACAAAAATTACGCGCTGTATGTAAAGAATAATTACTTTATTTAAACTAAAAGAAATTAATATAATCAATAATCATAGTGCTTATTTTAGTTTAAATATTAACAATCTCAGATTGATATAAAAAATATTTTTTAAAACAGACCAACAATTTATGAAATTTTACTTGCTTGTTGGTCCGTCTTTCGCTAATATTTCGCATCAATAGATTCTGTTATATAACATATAAAGTTGACAGGTTGAAATGTACGAATTTTTAATTATAAGCTATCTAGTTATTGCGATTATAATAGTTGCATTAGTTTTAATTCAACGGGGTAAAGGTGCTGACATGGGTTCATCTTTTGGTGCTGGCGCATCAGCGACTTTATTTGGATCTTCGGGTAGTGGGAATTTTTTAACTCGTGCTACCACTTTATTAGGTATTTTGTTTTTTGTAATAAGCATTTTACTTTCAAATTTAGGTAGCAACCCACGAATAGCTTCATCTAGCGAATTTGAAAATATTGAAGATACTGTACCTGAAACAACACAGCTGAATGAAGGTAATACCGCACCTGCAATAGCTCCAATTACTCAACCTGTACAGCAAAATTCAACTTCAGATATTCCTGAATAACAACGGCGCCGTGGTGGTGAAATTGGTAGACACGCTATCTTGAGGGGGTAGTGCTCTAAGAGCATGCGGGTTCAAGTCCCGCCCACGGCACCAAATCAATAAACAGTAACATTCTTTTAAACCCTACAAAGTACACCAAACCCAGTAATAACAAGCCTTAAAGTCTATTTTATTGCCCATTAAGTATCAGTAAGGTACATTTACAACCAAAAATAATGGGGGTATATTTGGGGGTATAATTAAATACCCTATTATTGCGTACCCCCAAAGGTGAAAAATGGCTGTAAAAACTACTCCCTTAACTGACACACAAATAAAAGCATTAAAAGCCACTAGTAAGGATAAAAAGTATTTTGATGGTGGAGGTCTTTTTTTGTTAGTTAAACCGACAGGGGTTAAATTATGGCGATTTAAATATAAAAAGCCAATATCACATAAAGAGACATTATTATCTTTCGGTAAATACCCAGAAACATCGCTACAACAAGCGCGAAAACAACGAGATGAGGCGCGAGAATTAATAAAGCAAGGGATAGATCCACAACATCACAAAGCGGAACAAGAACAACGTAAGCAAGAAGCTTGTAATAATACCTTTTACGCTATGGCTGAGAAATGGTTCAAATTCAAAACAGAACAAGGTTTAGAAGAACAAACGCTCAAAAAGGCTTGGCGTTCATTAGAAAATCATGTTTTCCCTTATATAAAAGATATTCCAATAAACCAAGTAACAGCTATCAAAGCGATTAACGCATTACAACCATTAAATAACAATAATAAATACGAAACAGTAAAAAGAGTTTGCCGGCGAATTAATGAAATAATGTATTATGCTGTCAATATGGGAATTATCGATAATAACCCTCTAGCCAAAATCACCGACGTATTTAATAGCCCGAAAGTAAAAAATCAGCCAACTATTCCCCCTACTGAGTTACCGCAGTTCATGCAAGCTTTAGCTATGGCAAAGATTGAATTACAAACTAGATGCGTGATTGAATGGCAGTTATTAACATTAACGCGACCAAGTGAAGCCGTAGGGGCTAAGTGGGAAGAAATTAATCTAGATAAAAAATTATGGAGTATTCCTGCCGAACGCATGAAAATGGATAGACCACACAATATACCCTTATCACCGCAAGCAATAAAAATACTTGAGATAATGAAATCTATTAATCATAAAAGTGAGTTTGTTTTCCCAACAGCAAGACCGCCTTATAACAAGCCAATGAGTAGCCAAACCGCTAACATGGCAATAAAGCGCATGGGATACAAAGATAAGTTAGTTGCGCATGGATTAAGAGCTTTAGCTAGTACCGCTTTAAACGAACAAGGCTTTAATTATGATGTCATTGAAAGCGCGTTATCGCATGTAGATAAAAACGCAGTAAGGCGAGCCTACAACAAAGCAGAATATGAACATCAAAAGCGTATTATGCTTGACTGGTGGGGTGACTTTGTCGAGCAAGCAAGCCAAGGAAATGTCTCACTATCAGGTAACCGCAATTTAAAGCTAGTTAATCATTAACCATATCACGCTATTCATACCGTGCCCCATATTTGGGTTATTCACTTCAATTCTCCATAATAACCACTCCTCATATCTGAGGGGTGCTTTTTTAAATGTCATCCTTTACCTATACCAATTATTAAGTTGTTTTTATGCTTACCTCCCCATAATCTTAAACTTTTAATATAAAGTGTTCACTACTATTCACCAACCTAATATTAATTTATATATATCAATATATATCAATATATTATATACTTATTATATATATTTTTTGGTATTCACTAGTATTCACTACTGTTCACTACTATACACATTTAAAAATAATCTTGATCCTGTAATTAACTAATTGAAATATAAATATATTTAGATAGCGTTATTTTTTTATTAAAATAAAATAATTATTAATCATAATGTTAATTAAGGATGATTTTAAGGTTGATCCAGGGCTATTATTAGAGGAAAAGAATAAATGCTTTATGGTGATTTCCACCATACAGGTATTACATTTGCAATCTGCTAAAAAGCCAGCAGGTTTATTAAATTGAATTACTCAACCATAGCTATCTATGGTTACCCATTTAGTAATGGCAGTAAAAAAAATTATTTCAATTCGCGGTTTTGCATAAAAAGGAGGGTGGGCGGTTTAGAGCGTATAAGGTCGTAGGAATTTACTCCCCCTCCTCTTGGTTGGTTTAGTGAATTTTTGGACACGTTAGAAAGCAATCTAATAATTCGCCTTATTGGATTATAATAGCCTTATTATTAGTAAGTTAGGTGGTAATATGGCAGGGCGAAAATCAAAGATAAAGGACATGTTAAAACTAGGGCAAGAGTATTTGCATAAACAGGGCTATATCAAAAATGGCGAAATCATTCCCTCTATGGCTGGACTGGCTTTATATGCTAACTGTTCAAGGTCGAGTTTATATAATTATGCAAGTTCAAGCGAAGAATTTAAGGACATGTTAGAACTTATCAAAGCACGCCAAGAAGTCGAGTTAATTAATAAAGGCTTAAAGGGTGAGTTTAACGCAAGTATTGCTAAATTGATGCTTGCTAATCATGGTTATTCTGAAAAGCAGACATTAGATCATCAATCTATGGGTAGTAGCATTATAGCCAAATCTAAACCAATGCGCATAGAACTAGTATCGCCACCATCAAAGGATTTAACCGCCTGACAAGCAAAGAGCATAAACTTGTTGCCTGCTCAAGTTTTAGATGCTCAAATTGAGCCACTTCTTATAGAATTTAAATACCCAAAAATCCATTTAATATATAATCACTAGTACTTATATAGGTATCCAAACAAGTATCCAGCAAAAAGGTATTTAATAAATGGATACCAATTTAATCATAAAAGGCAGTTATCTTCATTATGAAGACAGCTTATAAAATTCTTTCATAAATTTCAATTTAAAGAAAATTAAATATTTATTATTGTTTTTCTCATATTGATTTATATTCTTTTTTAAACAGTTAAATACATATTGATATAACAAAATAGAGCTATATAATATTACACAACTTGTGTAATTGTACTTTTTAGGAGGCATAATATGGCTACATCATCATTTAGCAAAACGTTTGTTTTGGCTGAGCCTCGTGACATTAATGTATTTCAGGAACTAGAGAAAGCACAAAGTACGATAAAAACTCGCGAGCGAGACGAGAAAGCCGAATCTAAAAAAGCAGTAAAATTATTTTCTAAAGTTTTAACCCGAAAAAATGCTCACGGTTAATCTAGATGAACTTATTAATGAATATGACGAGGAGGAAATAAAAAGCCTCCTTTGTTGTTTTTCTTGCCCCAGAAATAAGGATTTACAAGATTTTTTATGCAACTCATCGATAGAATTTAGTAAAAGAAACGTATCAAAAACCTATCTTATTATCAACGAAGATAATCTTGATATTCTCGCCTATTTTTCTTTAGCATTTACATCAATACAATCAAGTGATTTTGAAATATCTAAAACATTAGTATCTAGTATGGATGGCTTTAATAAGCACGCTACAGAAATAAAAGTTCATTTGATTGGCCAAATTGGTAAAAATTTCGCAGTTGAAAATAATCCTATAAATCTTGGGTTAATATTACAAGAAACTTTCACAATAATTAAACAAATCCGCGCTATGGCTGGCGGTAGATTTGCTATATTAGAATGTAATAATAATCCCTCATTGATAGCACTATATAAAAAATACGGATTTAAAATATTGCCTACCAAAGAAGATGGTGATCATCTTATCACTATGTGTATAAAAATTCCTGATTAGTAGCCTCAATAATTTCATATCTAAAATAATTTTATGTGTAAAAATTTACAATATATAGTAATACATTATCAAAATTTACTACTATATATAGTAAATTTGAATATTAATTGATTAAAAAACAAGCAAACGAATCAATGGGTGAAAAATATTTTTTAAGAGCATTTTTTCACTGGCTAATTCATTACAAAATTAAGGCGATTATACAAATCCGATCATAAACTGAATTACTTGAAATTTAATTTATTTAAAAATCATAAAGTTAAAAATAATGTTTATTAAAATCAGATCGTAAATCAAATGACAGCATTTTTACGGCGTTACTAAAGTTAAGTAATACATAGCAACCAAAATTGTATTTAAAGGGCTTAGAGCGCTCATTTTGCGCCTTATTTTTGATATTTATTATTTACTATGCTTTATTTTTCAAAATACTTTGATAAAATACTAGTTAAATCGATTACTTGGTTATTTATACAGGTAGTTAATTGAAAAACTATTAATGAGGAGTATCTAAGTTAGTAGTTTTAAGGGGATATGGCTTCTAAGTTTGCCGACCGCGAACCAACTCCCCTTGAGTAAAGAAATTAAACATGATACGGATAAAAATGTAACAATTTGTTTAACAACTTCAGTTATATATTGTCTTATCTACCAAAGGTAGTCAATGCCAATATTAACTAACTGTTCGTTTATTAATCAAACTCTGTTAGCTCCTTTCATCCTCTATCATTGTTTAATTCTTTTTAATTAGTAATTTAAAAAGAGATTTTTACATGGAAAAAATTTTAAATAACAAAGATAGTCTTATCCCGTTAAAAGATTTTATTGCCTTAATTGGTTATAAAAGCACATCCTCATATTATCAAATGCTCAAGAATGACAAAACCGCACCTAAACCAATAAAATTATTGGGTCGAAAAGTTTTTTTATCTAGTCAAGAAGTTAATAGCTGGATTGAATCAAAAAAAGCGGCAAGGGGGTAATTTATGCAAATTGGAAACCCTCTATATCGCGAAATAATCGAGGGCTTAGATTGGAGCTTAGACGCTTCCAATCATAGCCAATCTGATTATAAAAAGCTACCTAAAAAGCCAAGAGCTTACCTATTAATTGCGTGTACTGGTGACAATGGTATTACAGAAAATGAGATATTGCGCACCTGTAGGCTTTCTAGCGGTAGAAATTACTGTTCAGAACTAGAAAGAAAGTTAGGCATCATATTAAAGCGCATGGATGAACCTAATACCGACGGAATAGGCTCACATTATCGCTATTACCTAGCCAATAAGGAAGATGCTCAAAAGGTGGTTAATCTGATTCTTAGTTATGAAAATAGCTTATTAACTGATTCGGATATCAGCCAAATTTTAGCACTTTACCCAAGCAAAGCAGCTTAATTAATTGATTTTATAGCAAAGCTCATTTTTGAGCCGACGGTATCCCTTTGCCTAAATTTAGCTAAAAGAGGGATTTTTCGACACGTTAGGAGTAATACTTATGACAGATTTTAATAATTTAGTACCAGTAACCGAAACACAATTAAACGGTAAATTACAGCAAACAGTTAGCGCAAAACAATTACATCGTTTTCTTGGTGTTGGTCGAGACTTTTCTAATTGGATAAAAGGAAGAATTGAGCAATACGGCTTTACTTTAAATGATGATTTTTTCATCTTTGATTCCCCCATTTTGGTGAATCAAAGTGATCCTCGCCAAAATATTAGACAGTGCCCGCCTCTATCATTTTTTCGTTTTGGTAATATTGTTGTTCATATTGTTCAGGTGATACCCAGCCATTGGCTGAATGACGGCGTATCCGATTATAATAGATTTCAATATATTCAAATAGTGCTTTATTAGCCTGCTTCCTCGTTTTGTAGTAACAGTCATGAATAATATGTGTTTTGAGTGTATGAAAAAAACTCTCAACAACCGCATTATCAAAGCAGTTGCCTCTTCGACTCATGCTTTGCCTTAGCCCATATTGTAACAATAATTGCTTGAAATCAGCACTGCAATATTGGCTTCCTTGGTCACTATGAATGAGTACATTTTTAGGAAAGTGACGCCGAAATAAAGCTTGTTTTAATGTATTACACACTAAATGGCGGTCTATGTAGCGACTGGTTTGCCTAGCAATCACTTTTCGTCCATATAAATCGATAATCACCGACAAATATAACCAACCTTCACCCGTTTTAATATAAGTAATATCGGTTACCCATGTTTTATTAGGTTTATCAGGATTAAATTGCCTATCTAACGTGTTGGGCGCAATATTGTGATGAGCCTTGTCTGTTTTATGCTTGAATTTACGTGCTGCTTTACTCCGTAATCCCAATTGTTGCAAAACACGGCTAATTGTCCTTTATGAAACTTGATAGCCTGCTTCTCTTGCATCATGAAGCAGGCTTGGCGCACCCAAACGGGCTTTATGTTGCCAATACTGCTTTTGGATATACTCGCTGAGTTTAACTGATTTGTTTGCTCTTTTTAA
>NZ_LZHC01000087.1:0-530 GCF_001690535.1 Gilliamella sp. Bif1-4
ATTTCATTTAAATAAGGATTGTTAATAATGTTTGATACCGTCCAATCCCATGCTGACGCATCATTAATATCCCAATCACCAAATGAATGATTTCTACTATTGTCAATCTGACTTTGCTTTATTCCTTCAAGCATTGTGTCAGAATACCATGTAACTAATTGGTAATATTCATCTTCTGATAGCTTACCTGCTTTATATAAATCAACTAATCTTTGTCCTGCTTCTTGTTCTTTTTGCATATATTGATTATAAACATTCGCCTTACACTCCTCTGTTTTACAATCGTTATATTGCTGCTGCAATTTATCTACTTCATCATAACCGACAATATCTTTGATTTTTTCATAAAGCTTTTTACTCTCTTTATCAAGCTTTTCAACGCCACGTTTATTACTTAATAAGTTATTCTCAACCGCATTTTTCCCTGCCGCAACGCCTGTATTGATATCTTGGATATCACCACCGGCAGCGGCTATCGCAAGGCCTGTCGCTAGTTGTGATAGGGCGCTGCTTTGTTGTCTTTCTTCTTG
>NZ_LZHC01000088.1:0-1214 GCF_001690535.1 Gilliamella sp. Bif1-4
AAAGCCCGTTTGGGTGCGCCAAGCCTGCTTCATGATGCAAGAGAAGCAGGCTATCAAGTTTCAGAAAGGACAATTAGCCGTGTTTTGCAACAATTGGGATTACGGAGTAAAGCAGCACGTAAATTCAAGCATAAAACAGACAAGGCTCATCACAATATTGCGCCCAACACGTTAGATAGGCAATTTAATCCTGATAAGCCTAATAAAACATGGGTAACCGATATTACTTATATTAAAACGGGTGAAGGTTGGTTATATTTGTCGGTGATTATCGATTTATATGGACGAAAAGTGATTGCTAGGCAAACCAGTCGCTACATAGACCGCCATTTAGTGTGTAATACATTAAAACAAGCTTTATTTCGGCGTCACTTTCCTAAAAATGTACTCATTCATAGTGACCAAGGAAGCCAATATTGCAGTGCTGATTTCAAGCAATTATTGTTACAATATGGGCTAAGGCAAAGCATGAGTCGAAGAGGCAACTGCTTTGATAATGCGGTTGTTGAGAGTTTTTTTCATACACTCAAAACACATATTATTCATGACTGTTACTACAAAACGAGGAAGCAGGCTAATAAAGCACTATTTGAATATATTGAAATCTATTATAATCGGATACGCCGTCATTCAGCCAATGGCTGGGTATCACCTGAACAATATGAACAACAATATTACCAAAACGAAAAAATGATAGAGGCGGGCACTGTCTAATATTTTGGCGAGGATCAAAGGTTATGTACAAAGTTATAAGAGTTTTGGCTATAATGACGAAGAAGCTAGACAAATGGCAGGCAGAACCATTGCACAATAATGATAGTCAATGGTATTACAGGGACTATAACTTTTCCTAAAATAAACAAAATTTTGGGGAGTGGCAAGTTATTAGCTGTAAAGGGGACGAATGCAAATAAACCATTAGATAAAGATTATTTCGAATCAGAATACGGAAAAGGAAATGTTGAACAAGGCGGTGGAAATTATAAAGAGACTAAGGATAAAATACTGGATAATCAGGTTACCAATCAGAAAGGAAACGAAAGTAGCAAATTTGGTGACCATGTAAAAAAAGAACAAGATATTAATGCTGGAATGGCAACACATTTTCAAACAAAAAAATTAAGGGGTAAGTGTTTTTTAAATTCAACGGGAGGCAAGTAGCCTAACGAAGAATGTAATCGTTTATGATTATACCAATAGGCATAAGCCGAAAA
>NZ_LZHC01000089.1:0-2482 GCF_001690535.1 Gilliamella sp. Bif1-4
GTTCTTTTTCTACCGCTTCTTTTGCCTTGGATTCGGCTTTTATCCGGTCAATATGATTAAGCATCGTTAACGTTTCACCACCAATTTCACTCACTAAATGCGTTTGGTCGATGATGTCTTGCTCTTTTTGTTTGTTAAAAATGTGTTTGAGCTCGTTATTCGCCTGCTCAGTATCTCGGCTTAGTTCGTTGATATCTTGTTTTTGGGTGTCTTTGTTGCGGATAATTATCGTCCCTTCCGATACCGCTGAATGCGTCGTCGAATGCTCGCTTTCGTTTTTATTGCGACTGGTTGGCATCGATGGCATGCCGCTAGAGCTTACCCCTGCACTGCTGCTACTGACTTGGTAGTCCGCTTTGTTTTCGATATCACTAAAGCTGATTGTGCCGGTGTCAAGGCGGTTTTGGCTCTTGTCTTTCGCTTCTGAGGATATCACCGCACCTTTTAAGTCGGTGTTGTTCCCGACCTTAATGTCATAGCCACCACTGCCCGCAAAGATGCCCGATTGGTCGGTCACACTTTGCCAGTTGCTGTCCATTTTCGTTTTGCTCGCCGAGGCATTAATACTACTTGAGCCTCCATAAGAAAAACTTCCCCCTACCGAGGTTGACGTGCTTTTAGAGTGGAACTCATCGCTGTCTTGTTTCGATTCAATATTAAGGTCATGACCTATATCAGCCACCACCCTATTGCCTTTGACTTGCCCTGCAACAATGTTGGCATCATTACCGGTGATGATGGTGAGCTTGTTGCCTGCCTCTACCACACTTTCTGTCCAATCGGTACCGTTACCTTTTTCTCTGGATTTGCTTTGGCTAGCACTGGCCGAGATGGTAAAGCCATTTTTTTCTCCACCAAAGTTATAGCCCACACCTACCGAGCCACTGCTGCTTTTTTCTTTCGTCTCTGTTTTTATCGTGTTTTCTTGACCAATGATGTTGACATCATGGTTCGCTTTTAGCATCACATCATGACCGGCAGATACCTGACTGCCAATGATATTGATATCGCCACTCTCTTTTTGACCATTGCCCGTCGCAATAATGCTGACGTTATTCCCCGCTGAGATGCCACTACTTACCACAGTGTGTTGCTCTTGGTTTACCGTGCGCTCGGTTTTTTCATTGCCCAAACTGACATTAATGCCAATGGAGGCTTGTGGCGTACCATTTTGTAAATTAGCTCCTCCCTCTAGCGCCGCATTACCCGCTTGTAACCCCGCTTTAATATTCATCAGCGCTTTGGTTTTTTCATTGGTCTGCTTTTTCGCTTGCTCTCGGGTTTGGTTGGCGTTGTAAATATCACTCGCCGTGCCTGTTATCGAAACAGTAAGCCCTGATTTTTTGCGCTCATACTCTTCTTTATACGTCGTTTTGGCATCTAATGCTTCGATATTGACGTTTTCGCCTTGTAATTTGATGTTTTGTTGGGCGATGACATCACTGCCTTTAATATTTAGGTCTTTGCCCGCTTGGAGGGTGACATTGCCATTTGTGCTGCCCACAACACTGCCGACAAAGGCTTGTTCCGTATCGGTTTGTTTGAGATTTTCCCTTTCTTTACCCACCGTAAAACCAATTCCACCACTGCCCATTAATCCCGACTTTTTGGTCTTGGTTTCGTGTTTTCGGTAATACGACTCTTCCGCTGCATCAATCGTGATATCTTTCCCTGCACCAAGACTCACATTGTGCGTACCTACCACTTCACTGCCTGTAACCGTTAAATTGTTACCCGCATTAATGTTTACCTTATCACCATAAATCCCACTGCCTTTTTGGGTGATGTTGTCGACCGCTATATCTTCAGTAATTGAACCCTTATTAAGCAACCCTTTCGTTTTGGTTTTGTGATGCTCGGTTAACTGTAAACGTTCTTGTTCACTACCAATATCAATATCATGCTCGGCTAATAGGTTTATGCGCTTATCGCTCGATAGCTCCGCTGATTTCGCTAAAATATCATGCCCCGCAATTAAGTTTAGGTCGCCATGGGTTAAAATTTCACTGCCCACCACCTCTTCAATATCAACCTTGCGGGTGTGATTTTTATTCCATATTGAGTCTTGATAGCTTTGCGTTTTCAAGGTCGATAAATTGATGTCGTTCCCGGCAATGACGTTAGTGACGCCCTCTTCACCGCCATTAACCAACAAGGCCGCGCCTAAGTTGATGTCATGTCCCGCTTTTAAGTAAATATCACCATCATTGACGTTGATACTTGAAATCTGGTCAATCACGGTGTTTTTACTTTTGCTCGCACCGTAATGCGTTTCGGTGGTTGAGGTGGTGCTATTTAAGTTAATGTCGTTATTCGCTTGTAAATATGCCAATCTATCCGCATTTAATCTGCCACTGCTGTTGATGCTATCTTTCGCTTGAATAATGATGGCGCCCGCATCAATCAAACCTTGGTTATTGACGTTATTACCTAATAAGGCAACTCGGTTTTTACCTAATATCGTCCCCGAGGATTCGATATC
>NZ_LZHC01000090.1:0-2971 GCF_001690535.1 Gilliamella sp. Bif1-4
TTATAATCGGATACGCCGTCATTCAGCCAATGGCTGGGTATCACCTGAACAATATGAACAACAATATTACCAAAACGAAAAAATGATAGAGGCGGGCACTGTCTAATATTTTGGCGAGGATCAACCCACAGTAAATTACTCATATCGGCTTGTTCGATAAAAGGCTCGTCATATCCTGCGCACTTATAGGTAGTATTATCTAAGGCAATTTTAGCCATGCTCCGAACTTGAATAAGTTTTGTTTCAACATTACAAATTAACTGATCGTTATTCATGGCTATAACCTCCAAAGCCTCTGGCTCTTTCAATAACTGGATATAAGCGAATTCTAGCAATAAAGATAAGGGATGATTTGCCTAGGCTCTTGCGTACTTGGCGTTCGGTTGTTGCCGTTATTTGGACTGCTTGAGCCATTGATAGGTCATAAAATTTATATAGTTTTTGAGTGGATATAACAGGGGTAGGGATAGTAGTCATAGCGACAGCCTCCAAGTAATGATTTACATAATCACCGCTAGAGGTTCCAATCTCGTTGGCGGTGACGTTAGCAGGGTTGGAACTACTGGTTACTTGGTGACCCAGCCATCCTTTCGGATGCCCCACTAACGCCACCATAGAAGAAATATTGATAAATAGGTGTGCGCAAGCATTGACACAAAAAAAGACGCTTTGGGCGTCATGTGTCGCCAAGTAACTGTTCAGGGTTCCAATCCTGACCTTAGATTTTGCTAAGGCGTTATCAATATAGCCCGAATGATTGAGATTGTGCAAGTGTTTTTTACTTGATTTAGATGGTTTGGATTGTCTTGCGCATAGGTGTGCGCTATCATAGCGGTTAGCCATAATCATTACCTCTGTTAATGTTATTGTGGTTAGATGCCTCGATAGTGTTCCAGCACTTCGGGGCATTGCTTTTTTTAGTATGTGATAGTAACATGTCATCACACATAAATACATTATCACTAACGTAATAGAGGTGTCAATACACATGTCAGAAAAAAGACGAGGTAATCCTCCATTCCAATTTAGACTAGATCCTGAGTTACGTCTTGCCATGGAAAAAGCACAAAAAGAAGATGGTGACGAATCACTTGCTGGTTGGATGAAAAGAGTAATCCGAAAAGAATTACAATCACGAGGAATAGAGGTTAAATAACCAATGCAAGATAAAAAAGATAAAAAATCTTTTGAGCGTTCTAATAGCACAACTAAACATATTCGCTTTGAAGATGATTTACTGGCACAGATTGATTTATCGGCAGGCAAAGGCAACTTTAGCGCATGGGTTAAGGATGCTTGTCGCGAAAAACTAGCTAAATTAGATAAGAAATAATCTTTTAACTTAATGCCACTGATTGGTGGTTTTTGTTTTCCCATTCTCCTTTTTATGGACTCAATAAACCTACTTTTAAAATTCAACCCCATGCAATGATTAGTACGCATTAAAAAAACGGTTTTCACTGCGTACTTAGTGCGTACTTTTACACTGGCTTCCGTTTGGGTTTCCATTGAAATAGAATCTTTTGGCTGGAAACTAGAATTATTGCCAACCAAGAAGAATGATTTCACCTTTTGGATGGCGTTAATCCCATCAAAATAGCAATTTAAGCGATTATTTAGGGCTTGGGTATATTGTCCTATTGCTAGGGCGTTAAATGGGTGTGTAGTCATCATAATTAAGCCACCTGAGCCATATGACGAATTAAATAAGCATGAGATAACTTTATTAGCTCGGCTTTTCTCTGATGATAGTCGTAACCAATATGGATTAATGTTATATTTGCGTTCTCAAGGTATGCGATATGGTTTAATTCAAATTCGTTTAGGTGGTCACGAATATTACCAGTAAGATTATTGGCTTTCTTGTATTTGCTTGATGTAGTACCTAATACGATGCGGTTAATCATATCGAATTCATTAGTAAATACGGTGTTATTTGCGCTTTTCCCCAGTGCTTTACGTTGCTCTGTTAAAGCGTCACACATAGGACGGCTATAATCTGCAACTTCTAAACGTGCTTTTAACCGCTTAAGCGCTTTCTTTTGGATTGCTGGAGCGATTTCTTTAAGGTGTTCTTCACAACGTATAAAGTACTTTCTTATTGCTCGTCCTTTCTCGTTGTTTTCAATCATCGCCAATTCTTTAGCGGTTCCGATTGTGAGAATGTAATCTTTTTCTGGTCTACCGCGTCGGGTATTTTTCGCCAAATTTGGCGTTAATTCATTAGGGAGGGATATCCCCCCATTGGGGAAGTACTGCTCATTATTTGCACTTTGATCCTCGCCAAAAAAGTGGACAAAAGTTGCCTCTATGGTATAAACAAAAATCATAGGAGACAAATATCATGGTCAAAAAATTTAATATCGAATTCAAACAACAATCAGTGGATTATGCGTTATCTAATGCACACCTTTCTATCAGCGAACTTGCCAATCATCTAGGTGTGGGTAAATCAACCCTAGATAAATGGATTAGGCAACTTTCCCCGAATAAAACCAGCCGTCGAGAGTTAACCGCTGAGCAACAGCGGATTATGGCGTTAGAAAAAGAGATTAAAGAACTGAAAATGGCTAATGATATACTAAAAAAGGCGCATGTGTACTTCATCAACAATCCAAGTCGATGAAGTACGCTTATATGAAAAATCATTTAACCTGCTATCCCGTTACTAGGATATGCTCATTACTTGGTGTCAGTTCATCGGGTTATTATGCTTGGTTAAAAAGAGCAAACAAATCAGTTAAACTCAGCGAGTATATCCAAAAGCAGTATTGGCAACATAAAGCCCGTTTGGGTGCGCCAAGCCTGCTTCATGATGCAAGAGAAGCAGGCTATCAAGTTTCATAAAGGACAATTAGCCGTGTTTTGCAACAATTGGGATTACGGAGTAAAGCAGCACGTAAATTCAAGCATAAAACAGACAAGGCTCATCACAATATTGCGCCCAACACGTTAGATAGGCAATTTAATC
>NZ_LZHC01000091.1:0-331 GCF_001690535.1 Gilliamella sp. Bif1-4
CGCAAAAGTGGTGCCGCCTGAAGCGATGGAAAACGCCCCTGCCAGCCTGCATTCGCTGGATGTGAAATCGCGTGATATGCGCGGGCAGAAATATGTCTTGCAGGTGGCACCGGAAGATTGCACCGGTTGTAACCTGTGCGTCGAAGTTTGCCCGGCGAAAGACCGTCAGAATCCAGAGATTAAAGCCATCAATATGATGTCTCGCCTGGAACATGTCGAAGAAGAGAAAATCAATTACGATTTCTTCCTCAACCTGCCAGAAATCGACCGTAGCAAACTGGAACGTATTGATATTCGTACATCGCAGCTGATTACACCGCTGTTTGAATAT
>NZ_LZHC01000092.1:0-4378 GCF_001690535.1 Gilliamella sp. Bif1-4
GTCTATGTAGCGACTGGTTTGCCTAGCAATCACTTTTCGTCCATATAAATCGATAATCACCGACAAATATAACCAACCTTCACCCGTTTTAATATAAGTAATATCGGTTACCCATGTTTTATTAGGCTTATCAGGATTAAATTGCCTATCTAACGTGTTGGGCGCAATATTGTGATGAGCCTTGTCTGTTTTATGCTTGAATTTACGTGCTGCTTTACTCCGTAATCCCAATTGTTGCAAAACACGGCTAATTGTCCTTTCTGAAACTTGATAGCCTGCTTCTCTTGCATCATGAAGCAGGCTTGGCGCACCCAAACGGGCTTTATGTTGCCAATACTGCTTTTGGATATACTCGCTGAGTTTAACTGATTTGTTTGCTCTTTTTAACCAAGCATAATAACCCGATGAACTGACACCAAGTAATGAGCATATCCTAGTAACGGGATAGCAGGTTAAATGATTTTTCATATAAGCGTACTTCATCGACTTGGATTGTTGATGAAGTACACATGCGCCTTTTTTAGTATATCATTAGCCATTTTCAGTTCTTTAATCTCTTTTTCTAACGCCATAATCCGCTGTTGCTCAGCGGTTAACTCTCGACGGCTGGTTTTATTCGGGGAAAGTTGCCTAATCCATTTATCTAGGGTTGATTTACCCACACCTAGATGATTGGCAAGTTCGCTGATAGAAAGGTGTGCATTAGATAACGCATAATCCACTGATTGTTGTTTGAATTCGATATTAAATTTTTTGACCATGATATTTGTCTCCTATGATTTTTGTTTATACCATAGAGGCAACTTTTGTCCACTTTTTTGGCGAGGATCAAATATCGGTACCAGACAGACGAATATCCTCACCGGCCCACAAATTGACATTACCCTTAGCACTGGTAATTTCACTGCGAATATTACTTTGGGTGGACTTGTTTTCCAAATTTTTATAGCGGGATTCTTGCCAGCCCACGGTACCACTGTAGCCGTCACCACCGAGTTCACCGACTTGTTTATGATAGCCTTTTTCTTCAATACGAGACGCATCTTTACTTGTATTGACGGTAATATTGCCTTTATTGGCTTTAATGTTGATGTCTTTTTCCGCAGCAATTTGGCTACTGGTGATATTAACATGACCTTCTTTACTGTTAATGTAAATATTATTCGCCGTTAATGAAGATGGATTTTGCGCTGTGGCATCGGCATGATGTTGTTCACCGTTACGCTGGTCACCATACGGTAACATGCCCACTCCATGATTTGGGCTGCTATTAATAAAGCGAATACTTGAGCCAGCAGTAGGTACCCTTAAGGTGATATTGGTCTGTTTACTGCTGGATTTATTGTGCTCGTTTTGCTTATCGGTTGAGGTGGTAATATTGACATCACGATTAGCTTCAATAATGATATTTTCACCGGCGGCTAACTGCGCACCACTTATCATTACATCGCCATGCGTTATTTTGATGTTAATGTTTTATTTGAATTATAGGATTTGGTGACAATGTTAACTGCCACCAAATAGATAAAAGTTTTATAAGGTGTATCTCAAATTAAGTGAAATTCACTACAAATTAGCATGCATAAGGCACTAGATGGGAGCCTTCTAAGCTATTATACATGTCAATAGCTTCTTGACCTTCTGCTATAAATTCAACATCAATGGGATCGGGCGGATTGTTGGGATCGTTATAATCGCCTTCCAAAAAGGCCTTATATTGCTCCAGAACATATAAAAGCTGCTCTCTGGTCATTATGACTTGTTGCTCTTCAACGTATTCTGTACCAATAAACACGTAATCTCCCGTTATTAGTACCCAATGCGCATTACCAATACCAAACCAACCATCTGGTGCTCGGCTATTTTCTAAATCGGTGAGATTGTTAATCCAGATATTGACGGAGTTTATTCCTGTAGGAAGATCTGTTGTTAACCAAGAGCCTATTTCGTATATTCCATGGCCTACTTTGGACGTAAATTTAATGTTTCTTTCTTCCGGCGTTGGAGACATACGATACACTCCATCTTTCCATATAAAATAAATTTTTTGATTAATCATTATTTTTTAGCTCCCTGGTAAACAGGCCAAGCTGTTGCACCTGTGCCATTTGGTTTTTTATAATAGCCTTCCATTTTTACACCACTAGAGGATGTCCCTTGCCACATTTCTTTCTTCAATGGATCGGCATGAGGTTTTGAATTTCTAAAAGCACTTTCAATTTCCATTTCCGTCTGACGCTTAGACCAATGCTCAGGAAAAAATGTCGTCTCTGCCTGTTTTTTATACCATTTCCCTGTTGCTGGATCTCTTACTGATATATAACCTGTTTTTACACCATTAACATCAGCAGCGCCAGTCCATCTATCTACTCTAATGTTTGGATCCTTTAAATAGTGTCCACCCGTGCCTACCTTTTTACCATTTTTATAAGTTTTAATCTCGCCGTTTAAAATATGCTCGGTATTGATGGATACTTGACTACCTTTACCTGCCTGTTGTTGTACTAATTCTGCCGGTGTGGAAGATGGTTTGAAGTCTTCAAGATATTCCCCCGCCTTATTTGCTGTTTCTGTCGTTTGCTTTCCAGTTTTTATTTCTTGCTCATTTTTGGCATGCTCGCCAAACTTACTTGATTTATTGCCTTTTTGAGATGTTGCTACATTATTCTCAACTTTTTCTTTTATAAATTGTTGGAATTGTTTATTTGTACTTTTGGCACCAAATCGACTTAAAGCAGTATTTAATTCTAATAAAGATTCAGTATCTGCACCAGTTAAATAATCACCTGTAGCTTTATTTAGTACTGAAATCAAATCAGCTTTGTCAGTGTCGGTTAAAGACTTATCAGCCATAGCAAGTGCCGCCATAGCGGCACTAATTGGCCCTGGTAAAAATGCACCTATTTGCTCTGGGGCTCGCATCCAGAGTTCAACATAATCGCTACCATTAGGCATATCTTTACCTGTTATGAGCCTTTCTAGTGCTTCCTCTGTTTCTTCTTGAGTTAAATAACCTGCTGCTGAGGCATGGAGGATACCTTCATAATTTGCCCCTGTTTCAGGTGAAAGACCTATAAAATCGCCACCAAATCCACCATCAGCCCAACTTAATCCATTATTTTCAACCGCATTTTTCCCCGCAGCAACGCCAGTATTCACATCTTGGATATCACCGCCGGCAGCGGCTATTGCTAGGCCTGTGGCGAGTTGTGATAGGGCGCTGATTTGTTGTCTTTCTTCTTGTGATAATTCCGCTACTGTTTTACCTGGGTAAAGAATACCGATGATAACCTCAGCACCACGTTCACTTGCAGCAGCACCTAAGCCACCCACTAGTGCAGAGTTGCCTTGTAGCTCGGCTACCACCGCACCGAGTATCGCATGGCTGACGGTGTTGGCAACGGTGCTTCCTTCGGTCTGTTGTTTGATAATTGTAGCAATTTTTGGCGCGAGTGCCCCTGCGGCTGCCCCTGTCATGTCGCCACTGATTAAGCCGTTGATGATACTAACCGCCATGTCAATGCCTTGACGGGTGTCACTGCCCATCGCTGACATGCCTTGGTTCATCGATTCTTTGTAGGCGTCTTCGTAGATTTTTTGTTGCTGCTTGTCGGTTAACACGATGCCTTTGTCTGCGGCTTTTTCTTGTTCTTTTTCTACCGCTTCTTTTGCCTTGGATTCGGCTTTTATCCGGTCAATATGATTAAGCATCGTTAACGTTTCACCACCAATTTCACTCACTAAATGCGTTTGGTCGATGATGTCTTGCTCTTTTTGTTTGTTAAAAATGTGTTTGAGCTCGTTATTCGCCTGCTCAGTATCTCGGCTTAGTTCGTTGATATCTTGTTTTTGGGTGTCTTTGTTGCGGATAATTATCGTCCCTTCCGATACCGCTGAATGCGTCGTCGAATGCTCGCTTTCGTTTTTATTGCGACTGGTTGGCATCGATGGCATGCCGCTAGAGCTTACCCCTGCACTGCTGCTACTGACTTGGTAGTCCGCTTTGTTTTCGATATCACTAAAGCTGATTGTGCCGGTGTCAAGGCGGTTTTGGCTCTTGTCTTTCGCTTCTGAGGATATCACCGCACCTTTTAAGTCGGTGTTGTTCCCGACCTTAATGTCATAGCCACCACTGCCCGCAAAGATGCCCGATTGGTCGGTCACACTTTGCCAGTTGCTGTCCATTTTCGTTTTGCTCGCCGAGGCATTAATACTACTTGAGCCTCCATAAGAAAAACTTCCCCCTACCGAGGTTGACGTGCTTTTAGAGTGGAACTCATCGCTGTCTTGTTTCGATTCAATATTAAGGTCATGACCTATATCAGCCACCACCCTATTGCCTTTGACTTGCCCTGCAACAATGTTGGCATCATTACCG
>NZ_LZHC01000093.1:0-1696 GCF_001690535.1 Gilliamella sp. Bif1-4
AATGAAATTGCCGATTGTTGCCATTTGGTTTTAATAATCTTTTTATATTGGTAGTTATCCCCCATTTCCACCTGAATTAAATCGCTATACTTATCCCGTGGCAATTGATTTTCAGCTTCAATTAAGCTTAATGGCGCTTGATGAGGGAAGTTTTTGTAACGCTCGGCCATAAAGCCGGGGAAGGGTAATTTATGGTAATAGACCTGATGAGGCTGAATTCCTAAATACTTTACTCTGTTGGTCGCTTCGCTGTCATATTGACGGCTTTCGCCTAATCCTTGTTCAAACATAGCATCTTTTAACAGGAAATGACTTTTTTCGACATTCATGATTAATTTATTGTACGGATAAGGCTCGTCTAAATCTTTTTCAAAATCAAAGATTTCTTCCGGCTCCCAACGTTTAGTTTTAATCACTTTGCCATCTTTATTTAATATTTGATTTTCTACACGGTTTGAATCGTCATGACGAATTACATGATTGGTTTTGATTCCTTTTCCATCAAAATAATCATCAATTTCATAGATATCATCTTGTCTAATATAAGACTCAATCAAATAACGTCCTGTTTTGATATTTTTTTTAATCGCTTTAGTCATGAGTCCCGTATTTTCATTAAACTCAATTTCAGAGGTATAAATAATATTATGATTATTATCGTATTTTTCTATATTAAACTGCTTTATATTATTATTTGGCCAGTAATCATAGGTATAATGACTAATTAATGCTAAAGGTCTTTTTTGAATACTGACTACAATGCCGTGTTTTTTTTCAACTCTCAAATAACAAGGTAACTCAAATACCTCTTCAAATGAAGCTTGCTGATGTAATTGCTTATGTTCATCTAGCGTATAAAAATAGATACCATCCTCTAGTGATTGAAAAGAGTCTGTTGGATACATTATTTCAATAATATTTCGCTTACGTTGCCATACATCATTATATTGATAGTTTTTATTTAATTTCACCTGTGCAATACTTTGAATCCCCTCTCTATACATTCTTGGTTTGGTTTCTAGACCAACAAGTGATGAAAATAAATTTTTTTCAGGGTAACTGTCTTCATTATCAAGGAAAAGCATAAAATCATGTTGAAAATAAATTTTACCTGGAACGATATTTTGTTGTTTTAATTTGTTGATTATTTGTATTTTTTTGTCTTTGTTTTTTGCTTCAGCGAAAGTGGGTTGGCTGTTTGATACCCAAGCAAAAAAACAGATTAGGGAAATTGTTATTATCTTTTTCATATTGTTTTGGTTTTTTCTAAATAGTCAGTAAGGTACATTAATTTAATTAGGCTTACAAATCAAAAATATCGCATCGCTTATGGCATTTGAATTTATTGTACGGATAAGGCTCGTCTAAATCTTTTTCAAAATCAAAGATTTCTTCCGGCTCCCAACGTTTAGTTTTAATCACTTTGCCATCTTTATTTAATATTTGATTTTCTACACGGTTTGAATCGTCATGACGAATTACATGATTGGTTTTGATTCCTTTTCCATCAAAATAATCATCAATTTCATAGATATCATCTTGTCTAATATAAGACTCAATCAAATAACGTCCTGTTTTGATATTTTTTTTAATCGCTTTAGTCATGAGTCCCGTATTTTCATTAAACTCAATTTCAGAGGTATAAATAATATTATGATTATTATCGTATTTTTCTATATTAAACTGCTTTATATTA
>NZ_LZHC01000094.1:0-2788 GCF_001690535.1 Gilliamella sp. Bif1-4
AAATTCCGTTGTTAGCCATTGGACACGTGTTTTTTGTACGATAGCGACGATTTTTCCCATCACTTTTTCAACACGAATATAGGAAGGTAAACTAACTGCTTGCTCTACACCCTTTAATGGGGTTAATTGCCCTTTATCCGCCATGACATAAAAATATACGCCATTTTCTAAGTCTTTAAATTGTGTTAATGGTAATGAAATTGCCGATTGTTGCCATTTGGTTTTAATAATCTTTTTATATTGGTAGTTATCCCCCATTTCCACCTGAATTAAATCGCTATACTTATCCCGTGGCAATTGATTTTCAGCTTCAATTAAGCTTAATGGCGCTTGATGAGGGAAGTTTTTGTAACGCTCGGCCATAAAGCCGGGGAAGGGTAATTTATGGTAATAGACCTGATGAGGCTGAATTCCTAAATACTTTACTCTGTTGGTCGCTTCGCTGTCATATTGACGGCTTTCGCCTAATCCTTGTTCAAACATAGCATCTTTTAACAGGAAATGACTTTTTTCGACATTCATGATTAATTTATTGTACGGATAAGGCTCGTCTAAATCTTTTTCAAAATCAAAGATTTCTTCCGGCTCCCAACGTTTAGTTTTAATCACTTTGCCATCTTTATTTAATATTTGATTTTCTACACGGTTTGAATCGTCATGACGAATTACATGATTGGTTTTAATTCCTTGGTTATCAAAATATTCCACTATTGAGTAAATATCGTTTTGTCTAATATAAGATTCAATCAAATAACGACCTGTTTTGATATTTTTTTCAGTACTTTTGATCATTAATTCAGTATTTTCATCAAAAAACGTTTCGGCAGTATAGATAATATTATGAGTATTATCATATAGTTCTATTCCAAGATGCTTTAAGTTATTATTGTCCCAATAATCATAGGTATAATGACTAATAGATGCTAAACACCTTTTTTGTATACTGACTACAATGCCCTGTTTTTTTTCGACACGCAAATAACAAGGCAATTCAAATACTTCTTCAAATGAAGCTTGCTGATGTAATTGTTTATGCTCATCTAGCGTAAAAAAATAAACCCCATCTTCTAGTGATTGAAAAGAGTCGGTCGGATACATTATTTCAATAATATTTCGCTTCCGCTGCCATATATCACTATATTGGTAATTTTCATTTAATTTTACTTGTGCAATATCTTGAATTGCCATCATATACATATCTGGATGGTTTTCTAGACTAACTGGTGATGTAAATAAATCTTCTTCGGGAAAGCTATATTTGTTTTTAATAAAAAGCATAAAATCATGCTGAAAATAAACTTTACCCGGCGCAATATCTTGTTGTTTTAATTTGTTGATTATTTGTATTTGTTGGTCTTTCATTTTCACCTCCGCTAAAGCATATTGAACTGTTCCCGACCATAATAAAAAAAGGATCAAGCATATTTTTACTAAGTTTTTCATATCATCACCAACTCATTAAATTCAGGTTTACTAGTTGTATTATTCTGCTTTCGCATTTTTGGATATATTTAATAATTTTTTTATTAATAATATTCTTTCCATTAATTTCTCATCGTTTGTACCGTTAGTTTGTTTATCCAAAGACGCTTTATAACGTATAAAATGCCTATCTAGTTCGATTCCAATGCATTCCGGATCAGCTAAATTACAATGAGCTAATAGTAAAAATAAAAGGGTATGGCAATTGGTCTCCTTATAACTGTCATTAGCCCAGCTCCATTCTTCTCCTTCACTATCAAATGCCGCCACATAGGCTCTTATCTCATTAAATATCTCTTCATCCGTTCGACTATCTCCGGGCAAGACATAGGGAGACGTAGTAAATTTAATTTTTCCCTCATGAAAGTGTCCATTTTGATGTGGGTCGAAGGCCCGGCTAGAATGCTCATTATGATTGGTTTTGCGCCCTGCCTGTCGGTCTTGTGTCGGGGTCAATTCAGTCAATTTTTTGTTGTTATCTTTTTTTCTTCTTTTTTCATGGTCGCCATTTAATGTTCCATCACTAGATATCACTCTTTTGTCATTGAAAATATTCAACGGTTGAAAAGGCATCCCTGCTGGGTACCAACCATAACTTTCCCTAAATCCATTAGCTTTGGTTGAGATTTGCAATGGCTCCCCCTTTTCATCCACGATATCTTTTTCTTTTAAACCCTGTTGACGAATAGCTTGCATTGGCTCATCTATTTCTGCTTCATCTTCATGTAAAAATTCAACCCAAAAATGTCCAACCTCAAAAACCAGCAAATTGACCGGGATTCTACGGATTAAAATCGTTTCTACTTTTCTTGCCCCCGCCTTAACTTTGGTGGTGACTTTTGATGAATGACGAGGGGAAGTAACTGATTGTGTCGTTGCCCAAGACATAGCGCTATCCTCTACTCTTTTTTATATCTAAATCTAACCTCGGCTTCTTCATAGCCGGTGTTGACTATGTCGGTTTTGCCTTGCGCATCGGTTTTACCCTCCGCGATAACCTGATTATCTTTATTTAAAATTTGATATTGCCGATTAATAATTACACAGCACCATATCCCCGATGCGTGCTACGCCTTTATCAAACACCCTAATTTTTGTTGAGACGGATATCACTTTATCACCATCATTTGTGGCATCGCCTCATCTTATTAAACGTTTTATCGTTTAGTGCTTACTTTTTTCATCAAAATGTTCAAACAGTATCATCTCAAAGCCATCTGGGTTAAACGGTAAATTGTCATAGAGTTGTGGATTATCCTTGTCTTCAATTTCATCAGTAGTCAATACTATGCTACCTTTGTGATTG
>NZ_LZHC01000095.1:0-4744 GCF_001690535.1 Gilliamella sp. Bif1-4
AGCTTATTGCCTGCCTCTACCACACTTTCTGTCCAATCGGTACCGTTACCTTTTTCTCTGGATTTGCTTTGGCTAGCACTGGCCGAGATGGTAAAGCCATTTTTTTCTCCACCAAAGTTATAGCCCACACCTACCGAGCCACTGCTGCTTTTTTCTTTGCTGTCGGTTTTTATCGTGTTTTCTTGACCAATGATGTTGACATCATGGTTCGCTTTGAGCATTGCATCATGACCGGCAGATACCTGACTGCCAATGATATTGATATCGCCACTCTCTTTTTGACCATTGCCCGTGGCAATAATGCTGAGGTTATGCCCCGCTGAGATACCACTACTTACCACGGTGTGTTGCTCTTGGTTTACCGTGCGTTTGGTCTTTTCACTGCCCAAACTGACATTAATGCCAATGGAGGCTTGTGGCGTACCATTTTGTAAATTAGCACCGCCCTCTAGCGCCGCATTACCCGCTTGTAACCCCGCTTTAATATTCATCAGCGCTTTGGTTTTCTCATTGGTCTGCTTTTTCGCTTGCTCTCGGGTTTGGTTGGCGTTGTAAATATCACTCGCCGTGCCTGTTATCGAAATAGTAAGCCCTGATTTTTTGCGCTCATACTCTTCTTGATACGTCGTTTTCGCATCTAATGCTTCGATATTGACGTTTTCGCCTTGTATTCTAATAAGCAGATAAATAGTTCACAAATTTACTTATAAGGTCAATACAATCTAGTCATTAAAACCATCTGCCCAATAATCTTTATCAATAATATATTCATCAATATAGAATCCATTTGGATGATCAATAAAGCCAGGCTTGTCTTTAATCCTATTCTTGGCTGCTTCAGCTAATTCATAGCTACTATAAGTACCGATTTCTTTAGTATCTTCATCTTCAGCACCTTTATCTCGAATATGATATAAAAGATAGACTTTTTGCATATTTACCTCCGTATTTTATAAAAAACAGTATAATTGATAGCATATTTTAGAATTCAAAAACCAAAACCTTCACACCAACCATCACGATTTAAAACGCTATCAAAAATCTGGAAATCATCAGGAAAATCAATAAATCCTGGTTTATTTTTCAGTCTTTCTATAGCCAATTCAGCTTGTTTATAACTACTATAAATACCAATCAATTTAACATCCTCATCATCCGTATCTTCATAACGAATGTGATATAAAAAATATACTTTTTGCATATTCTCACCTTTATATTTTATTTAGGATCCATAAATGCTCTGTCACACCATTTTTTAATTTTACTAAATTCTGTGTTTGATAATAGTCGCAATTTTTGGTGCAAGTGCCCCTGCGGCTGCCCCTGTCATGTCGCCACTGATTAAGCCGTTGATGAGGCTAACCGCCATGTCAATGCCTTGACGGGTGTCACTGCCCATCGCTGACATGCCTTCGTTCATCGCCTTTTTGTAGGCTTCTTCGTAGATTTTTTGTTGCTGCTTGTCGGTTAAAACGATGCCTTTGTCTGCGGCTTTTTCTTGTTCTTTTTCAACTGCTTCTTTTGCCTTGGATTCGGCTCTTATCCGGTCTATATGATTAAGCATCGTTAACGTTTCACCACCAATTTCACTCACTAACTGCGTTTGGTCGATGATGTCTTGCTCTTTTTGTTTGTTAAAAATGTGTTTGAGTTCGTTATTCGCCTGCTCAGTATCATGACTTAATTCGTTGATATCTTGTTTTTGAGCATCCTTATTGCGGATAATTATCGTCCCTTCCGATACCGCTGAATGCGTCGTCGAATGCTCGCTTTCGTTTTTATTGCGACTGGTTGGCATCGATGGCATGCCACTAGAGCTTACCCCTGCACTGCTGCTACTGACTTGGTAGTCCGCTTTGTTTTCGATATCACTAAAGCTGATTGTGCCGGTGTCAAGGCGGTTTTGGCTCTTGTCTTTCGCTTCTGAGGCTATTACCACCACGGCTAGAACAAAAATAACAAAAACTTAAATAAAATCAATGCCTTTTCTGAGCGATTTTTTATGGGTAAAAATAGTGAATTAGTGTGTTTTTTTATGTTGTGAATAGAGGGGTATATGACACCATGAGCAATACAGTAGGTAGGATTTATTTATTACAAAAGCGCATAAAAATAATAATGGCTAAAGTACATATTAAGCAAAAATTAGCAATTTAAAAAATTAATTATCGAATTTAGTGACAGTGTTAACTGTCACCTTTTAATGTTAAATAAACAAAATTTAAAGATCATCTGTAGAGATAACATCAATAGCACCACAAGCTTTAAATAACCATTTTAATGCTCCTGATGAAAAAGGATCATCTAATGCAGTAACTTCAACTAAAAAATGAGTATTTTCAATTTCACCATCAAATTTATAATCATTCCACCAAAACCATTCTCTAGTATCGGGTTCTAACCAAGCAAGCCAATTTCCTAAACTCCATTTTTTATTTTTCTCTAGACTTACTTGCTTTTCCCAAGGAAGCGTTCTTCTATAATCAATCTTTTCTTCGCTTTCACTTTTTGAAAGTTCTGGAGCACAATTATTAATAAACTCATCTGGTAATATTTTTAGCCATTGTTCGAAAGATGGCCAAGTGGGTTCTGAATTATAGTTTACTATCACTAATACTCTTTTAGCTAAGTTTAGTACTTCATTTACATTGTTATTACAACGAATAACAAATCTAGCTATACCTACACCCGTTGTTTTTACTGTATAATCAGGGGGATTATCAAATCGCTCCCTTTCTAATAACAGTTGTCTCATATATTCACTATTTATTACCATCTTTACCGCTTCCTTGAATAATAGAATTCTTCAATTCATCAAATTGATGAGGTCTAATTCCATATTGGTCTTTAGCTTTAGTTGGATCTGCTATTACTGGTTTATCCTTATTAAACTTTACCTCTGATTCATATACCGCATTTTTCCTTATCTTATCTAAAAAGGACTTTGATACTTTAAAAGACTTGATTGTAGCTCCTTCCATATTTTGAGATATTCGCTTATCTAAAAACGCTTGAGCCCTTGCTTTATCGCCAAAATTCAAATATAAAGTTGTATCGCCTATTATAGACACTTCACCATTATTACCAATAATGACTCGTGTATTAGGTGCTCCTTCAACACGATATACAGTGACTGTGTCAATTCCAGATGTAAGCTTTACGCCACCATACAATCCCGCCAAAGAAGATACAATACCATGAGCTGCCATAACATATTTATACTGTTTAGCAACATCATTTACATCTCGTCCTGTTTCTTTTGCAATTGCCTCTATTGAAGATAGGTGAATAATATTATCAGGATCTAAACCACGTAAAGCATCATTAAGATGCTTGGAATCTTTCGGATAAAGATCACTATTCTTCAAAGTTCTAGCAGCTTCTATAGCGTATTCATTTTGCATTTCCCAAGCTTCTTGCAAAAGTCCTTTACAAGCTACACTTGAAATATTACCCAATGAGCAATTATCTTGCAAAATTTGATCTCGTTCTTTATCCAATTTTTCGAGGTTTTCTAATTCTCTTTTTTCATCTTCCGTTAATTCCTCGCCTAAATAGTTTGGTTTTATCCAAGTTAAATACGCTTTTCGCCTAGCTTCAGATACACTCAAATAATTATTCTCAACCGCATTTTTCCCTGCAGCAACCCCTGTATTGACATCCTGGATATCACCACCGGCAGCAGCTATCGCAAGGCCGGTGGCGAGTTGTGATAGAGCACTGATTTGTTGCCTTTCTTCTTGGCTTAGGTCTTTGATGTCTTTATCAGGGTAAAGTATGCCCGCAATCACTTCAGCACCGCGTTCACTTGCAGCAGCGCCCAAGCCACCCACTAGAGCTGAGTTGCCTTGCAGCTCGGCTACCACCGCACCGAGTATGGCATGGCTGACGGTGTTGGCAACGGTGTTTCCTTCGGTCTGTTGTTTGATAATAGTCGCAATTTTTGGTGCAAGTGCCCCTGCGGCTGCCCCTGTCATGTCACCACTGATTAAGCCGTTGATGATACTAACCGCCATGTCAATGCCTTGACGGGTGTCACTGCCCATCGCTGACATGCCTTCGTTCATCGCCTTTTTGTAGGCGTCTTCGTAGATTTTTTGTTGCTCTTCTTCTGTTAGTCCCTTGTTTTTACTTTTCTCTTTTTCCTTTTCAACCGCTTCTTTTGCCTTGGATTCGGCTCTTATCCGGTCTATATGATTAAGCATCGTTAACGTTTCACCACCAATTTCACTCACTAACTGCGTTTGGTCGATGATGTCTTGCTCTTTTTGTTTGTTAAAAATGTGTTTGAGCTCGTTATTCGCCTGCTCAGTATCTCGGCTTAGTTCGTTGATATCTTGTTTTTGAGCATCCTTATTGCGGATAATTATCGTCCCTTCCGATACCGCTGAATGCGTCGTCGAATGTTCGCTTTCGTTTTTGTTGCGACTGGTTGGCATTGATGGCATGCCGCTAGAGCTTACCCCTGCACTGCTGCTACTGACTTGGTAGTCCGCTTTGTTTTTGATATCACTAAAGCTGATTGTGCCGGTGTCAAGGCGGTTTTGGCTCTTGTCTTTCGCTTCTGATGATATCACCGCACCTTTTAAGTCGGTGTTGTTCCCGACCTTAATGTCATAGCCACCACTGCCGGCAAAGATGCCCGATTGGTCGGTCACACTTTGCCAGTTGCTGTCCATTTTCGTTTTGCTCGCCGAGGCATTAATACTACTTGAGCCTCCATAAGAAAAACTTCCCCCTACCG
>NZ_LZHC01000096.1:0-4687 GCF_001690535.1 Gilliamella sp. Bif1-4
GGCACAAGGCCTGGCAAACCTATGTCTTAAATTTATTAAATAATTCTATTCGACGAGTTTTTGCACGAAACTTATTTATATCTTCGAAATTATCTCTCAACTTATTATCGAAATTGTCCCGAAAAAGCTTATTGGTGTTGGGGCTGTTATTATTGTCATCTTTATGGAATGTACAGGCGAATGGTAAAAAATATCGAGCGGATAATCGTAGTGATGCAATAATGCTACCGTCGGCAGTTATCAATTATGCAAGGCCGAATCTAGAACGGGGGGTTGGGATATATGCAGGCCCAGCTGACATATGGAATCTTAAGAAGGGCTTTTTAGTTCAATCTATCAATCCTGAATCATACAATCAAAATTTCCCGACCACAGGTGCGCATAATTTATATTTTGATTTACTCATAACAGGAATAGAACCAGAAGAATTGACATGGGAACCCGTTACTTTGGGGGGAATTACTGCAACAGTGACAAATGTTGTAGCTAAGGATTGGTGGCTTCCTTATGAAGATTGGGGAGTTGTAGCCCGTGTTAAGTTAACAGGTCCAGAGGCAAGAACTCAAAGGAATAATCCTAAACCTAGTCAAATAGCTAAGCCACAGTTACCGCAGACGTTTGAGTTAGTGGGTAGAGATATATATGGCGTTGAGGTAGTAAAATATGGATTTGTATTAAGGCAGTGGTTCGTCAATCGGGGTCGTCGATGGAGCATTTATAGTGACCATTTAGCATGGTGTAATAGTTTGGGTTATCGAATGCCACGGGTAAGAGATTTAACCAATGCAAACTATAATAATTTAGGCGCAGCACCTAGTTCATCAGATAATCATTACAAGCGTCACATAGGCGCTGGCTTTTTCACGGAGTGGGGCACCATGAGCAACTACACTGATGCGGGCTTCGTCAGCACCGGCTACTGGACGAGCGACGCTACAGGTAGCTACCAGTTCCCTGTCGACTCGCGCTACGGCTTCGTCTTCAGCCTCAGTGCCAGCGACTCCCGCTATGGCCTTTGCACCGCACCTTAGCTTTTAGCGTTTAGTTCTTAATCCTTAGGGCGCGGAAGGGGGTTACGGTGCTTGAGAGGATAATATAACAAAGAATAAAGCCCCCGCGTAAGTTGGGGCGCTGAGCAGGCAAAGTCTGTGAACCTAGCGCTTTAATGACTGAAAGTCAAAACAATGCTTCGACCGATACAATTTTCAAGCTTGCGCTTTTGCTATTAACTGACTGTTATTAACAAGTTATTATTAAAATAACTATTATCAAATAACAAAAGCGCTTTTATTAAAAAGCCAAATTCAATGTAATAAAAAACTATCCTATAAAAGATTGATTTTATTTAAAAATGCAAATAAAAACTTCAATAAAATCAATGGTCTACCTGAGCGATTTTTAGAGCAAAAAAACATGCTTATAGCACCACAATGCTAATATGCCTGCCTTATCACAGCATCAAAATATACCGATAACGAAATAAAGCTAGCACGCCAAACTGGGCTGTTGGGTGTGTTTGTGTTTTAGATGTTATCAGCAATATTAATCATTCCGCAAAAATCAAAAAGTCCTAAAGCTAATACCCTATTTTAATTATAAAATTCACCTATCTATAAAGCTGAACTGTTTTCATCTTTACATTTCTTTACATTTCTTTACAAAAAAGTTCGCAAAAAAACTAGTCAATCATTCCTTAAACGGCTATACTTTCATCGCTTTAGAAAAATGAGCTTATTAAATAAGCAAATAAACATAAAAATTCAAATAAAACAAAATATTAATTGTAGGTGAAACGAAATGCAGTACCCTTTTAGGCACAAGCAAACTTATGTCTTAAATTTATCAAATAATCCTATTCGACAAGTTTTTACTCGAAGCTTATTTATACCTTCCAAATTATTTCTCGAATTATTTCTCGAATTATTTTCGAAATTATCCACAAAACTATTTTCAAAAATCCCATTGGCATTAGCGCCGTTGTTGTTATTGCCGTACTCTTTAGAATCGCAGGCACTATCGGCCACGACTTCTGAGCGCATTCACGGTACTGCGCCTTATTTAACTATTGATGGCGGTACTACCAAATTGACTACCACAGACGACTTATTAAGTATTAAATTATGGGACGGCCGAACATTCACACCGCAAAATAATCCTTCATCACCAACCGCGCTAATCGAGTTACCTAATGCATGGGGTACTTTTGCTGATATTGAAATGATAGTCCCGCCATTAAGCGACTCAATAAATATAAATGACTTAGTAACACAAGGTAATTGGGGCGATGATGATGGGGATGGACAGGGAGCAGGTGAAGTTACTGCATCAGGAAGTATATCGTTAGCAATAACGGATAAAGATGGCAATACCATTAATCGTAGTGATGCATTAGATATATGTAATGCACCTTATAAGGTAACTTTAAGTAGTACTGGAGGGAATTTAGCTACACAATATGGTTTGCCAGATAGTAGTACTTTTAGTGGAGGAACAGCGGAGTATTATATCACACCACCTTCACCGCCCGTTATTTGTTCGGTCAGGCCGAATTTGTTGTTGGGTGGAACAACTGGCTTGGATTGGGACGACCCACGCTTCGCTGGTCCTGCTAACATATGGGATCCAGCTAAGGGTTTTTTAGTTCAGTCAACAAACCCATCATTTTACGATTTAAATTTTCCAACGACTGGTGCAGATGGCTTGTTTTTTGATTTGGACATAGGTGGAATATATGCAAGTCAGTTGAGTTGGACAGTTAACACGAGTGGTAGTATAAATGCAACAGTGAGTTGGAGGTTGCCGAACCAAGGTGATAAATGGATTACCGATAAATCAAAATATGTAACACGGGTAACGTTGCATGGTCCAAGGGCAAGTAGTAGTCAGATAAGTTCAAGTAATCCTGGTCAAATTACCGTGCCATCTTTACCACAGAGGTTTGAGTTGGTGGGAAGGGATAGTAGTGGTAATGAGGTGAGGTATGGATTTGAGTTGAGACAGTGGTTTGTTCATCGAGCAGATAAAAGGTTTTCTGTCTCTGAGCAGGCCGCTTGGTGCCGTAGTTTGGGATACCATCTTTCACGGGTCAATGAGGTAACTAACGCAGTTTGTTCTGGAGTGGGGGTTAATCCTGCTTTCCCTTGTACTGGAGCTGTTGGCGCTACGCCGCCGTCATCTGGTAATCATTACCAGCGTCAAATTGGTGCAGGTTTGTTCACAGAGTGGGGTTACATGAATAATTATGCCGATGCAGGTTTTCTCTATTTCGATCATTGGACGAGTGACGCTATAGGAGGCGATAAACACTTCGCCGTTAACTCAAACGATGGCTATGTGGACAGCAATAAGGACTTTCTCGACAGGTATGGTATTTGTACCACACCTTAGTGTTTATTTTTTAATTTGTAGACGTAGGAGGGCGCTGAGCAGGCAAAGCCTGCGAGCCTTGCGCTTTAATGGCAGAAAATTAAAATAGCACCCCGACCGATACGACTTAAAAGCTTGCGCTTTTGTTATTAACTGACTGTTATTAACAAGTTGTTATTAATAGCTATTATCAAATAACAAAAGCGATTTTTTATTTCTTAAAAAACCAAATTCAACGTAATAAAAAAATAACTAGCCTATAATTGTTTTATTTTATTTAAGAATTCAAACAAAAACTTCAATAAAATCAATGGTATACCTGAGCGATTTTTAGAGCAAAAAAAACATGCTTATAGCACCACAATGCTAATATGCTTGCCTTATCACAGCATCAAAATATGCCGATAACGAAGTAAAGTTAGTACGCCAAACTGGGCTGTTGGGTGTGTTTGTGTTTTAGATGTTATTAGCAATATTAATTATTCTGCAAAAATCAAAAAGTCCTAAAGCTAACACCCTATTTTAATTAAAAAATTTACTTATCTCTAAAGCCAATCGTTTTCATCTTTACATTTCTTTACAAAAAAGTCCGCCAAAAAAACTAGTCAATCACCCCTTAAACGGCTATACTTTCATCGCTTCAGAAAAATGAGCTTATCAAACAAGCAAATAATTATAAAAAATTCAAATAAAACAAAATATTACTTGATAGGTGAAACGAAATGCAGTACCATTTTAGGCACAAGCACTGGCAAACCTATGTCTTAAATTTATCAAATAATCCTATTCGACAAGTTTTTACTCGAAACTTATTTATATTTTCGAAATTATTCACAAAATTATTTTCAAAAATCCCATTGGCATTAGCACCGTTGTTGTTATTGCCGTACTCTTTAGAATCGCAGGCATTATCGGCCACGACTTCTGAGCGCATTCATGGTACTGCGCCTTATTTAACTATTGATGGCGGTGTTACTAAAGTGACTGAAATAAGGAAATTATTAGGTATTAAGTTATCAGACGGCCGAACATTCACACCGCAAAATAATCCTTCATCACCGACAGCGCCAATCGAGTTACCTAATGCATGGGGTACTTTTGCTGATATTGAAATGATAGTCCCGCCATTAAGCGACTCAATAAATATAAATGACTTAGTGACACAAGGTAAATGGAGTGGATAGGCTACACTAATTCATACAACTTTTTTAAGGGGTAAGGTAAACTTATCACAACTAAAAAAGGAACAAATATGAATAAGATTAAACGCAAAAGACGAACATTCACAGATGATTTTAAACACCAAATGGTCAGTCTTTAT
>NZ_LZHC01000097.1:0-3166 GCF_001690535.1 Gilliamella sp. Bif1-4
ACCTGACTGCCAATGATATTGATATCGCCACGCTCTTTTTGACCATTGCCCGTCGCAATAATGCTGAGGTTATGCCCCGCTGAGACGCCACTACTTACTACGGTGTGTTGCTCTTGGTTTACCGTGCGTTTGGTCTTTTCACTGCCCAAACTGACATTAATGCCAATGGAGGCTTGTGGCGTACCATTTTGTAAATTAGCACCGCCCTCTAGCGCCGCATTACCCGCTTGTAACCCCGCTTTAATATTCATCAGCGCTTTGGTTTTCTCATTGGTCTGCTTTTTCGCTTGCTCTCGGGTTTGGTTGGCGTTGTAAATATCACTCGCCGTGCCTGTTATCGAAACAGTAAGCCCTGATTTTTTGCGCTCATACTCTTCTTGATACGTCGTTTTCGCATCTAATGCTTCGATATTGACGTTTTCGCCTTGTAATTTGATGTTTTGTTGGGCGATGACATCACTGCCTTTAATACTTAGGTCTTTACCCGCTTGGATATTGACACTGCCTTTTGTACTACCTACAACACTGCCCACAAAGGCTTGTTCCGTATCGGTTTGTTTGAGATTTTCCTTTTCTTTACCCACCGTAAAACCAATTCCACCACTGCCCATTAACCCGGATTTTTTGGTCTTGGTTTCGTGTTTTCGGTAATACGACTCTTCCGCTGCATCAATGGTGATATCTTTACTTGCACCAAGACTCACATTGTGCGTACCTACCACTTCACTGCCTGTAACCGTTAAATTGTTACCCGCATTAATGTTTACCTTATCACCATAAATCCCACTGCCTTTTTGGGTAATGTTGTCGACCGCTATATCTTCAGTAATTGAACCCTTATTAAGCAACCCTTTCGTTTTGGTTTTGTGATGCTCGGTTAACTGTAAGCGTTCTTGCTCACTGCCAATATCAATGTCATCGCTTTGCTCTTACTATGACACTTTTTCCTGATAATAATGCCCCGTCCGTCGTTAATTGTGGGTGGTTATTTTGTAAAAATAATTCAGGATTCTATACCGTTTCATTTTATTAAAATGAAATAATAGCTTATTACTTGACGAGTTGCATTAAGAGGGATAGGGTGAATAAAGTTTGGTATAGCCTGATAATTTTGTGAGTGACTAAACTTAATGGGTCGGCTTGTATACAGGCCATCCTGTTACAATTAAAACCAAACAAACCCAATTGGTGTTAGAGTTTATAACTTAGTTATAAATTGAATTATATATTCCAATTCTGCGAGGTTTGTCACAGAATTGGAAAAGTAAAACAAGGTTATTTAGGAATTTTCCCTGTCCACCAAATCGGCTTCTCATCCGTACCTAAGTTATCAAAAACAGATAGTGGAATGTCTTCATAAGCAAGATCACCATTAAAGGACGCTGGCTTGAGCAATTTGGTTTTTATGTGGGCTGCCCTGTTATCATTAAGATTGAACAGGGCAAGTTGGTGGTTGAACTTGCGATGCAGAACTAAAAAATAATAAAAGATCCCCCGCTGGTTAAGGCGGGAAATAACAAATTATTTATTGGGATTTATATATAAAAATCTATTATCTAAATCCAAACCGAGTAAATCTACAATATGAAGTACTTTATTATATTCGTCTTCACTAATTTTTACATCAAAATCTGCAATATGATCACACAATGTTTCAAAAGCCAAAACATTTTCGGAATGATTAATATAATCCAAAGCATAATCTATTAAATCAGGATCTATCCTATCTTTTAATAAATTACCAAATTCTTTTATACAATTGTTAACTAACATAATTATTTAACCTTTATAACTTTTTACTTAATTGGTTTATAATGAGAAGGAACTGGCGCCTTGTCAGGAAACGCCGTTATTATTTTTCCATTTGCTGGTTCATAAATAACTCTAATACGCACTCCATCTCTAATTTCGTATGCAGCCCATCTTGCAGGATTTCCTGCTTTAGTATAAAGACCGCCAGTTCCACTCTGTGCATACCATTGTGTATTAGGTGATGTCGCAATATCCCCTATTTCATGGACAATTTTGTCTGCAGACCAATCTTTAGGGAAAGTTGTTTTACCAGGATTTCCTGGATACATGTGCCCTCCACTTGTTGGACCATCCCCATATAATATATGCTGCTTAGCTTCAGGTGATAGAATATCGACGTATTTCTGATTTTCAGGCGATATTTTTACATTCGTTCCCTTTCCAGCTTTAGCTTGCTTAATTATGCTATTAGTAGCTTTATCGTAAACAAGTTTATGAGCACTGTCTTCACTAAGAGTAACCTTTAGTTCATCTATTACAGGGGATGAATTTTTTATTAACTTATTTTTTTCTAATGTCATTATAGCAGCAAGTTCGTTTAATTCCGCTTTACTCAAAGAATTAACGTATACACCTGCTGTCATTCCCAATCCCATCGCTGGGTTACCTTCAAATCCAACAGTTTCAATTAACCATGCCGCAACTTGGTTTGCGCATAATACTGGATTGGCTGAACAAGCAACAACTGCTGGCTCTACTATTGGTGCAGCAATAACTGCACCGATCGCAATAACCTGTGGTGTACCATATTCTATTATAGTTTCATTATAACTATCTATTCCTTCCTTGATGATTTTATCTTCACAATCTTTATTTCCGTCACATTGTGATTTAGCAGCATTTACAATCGCTTGACCAAAATAATTATTCTCAACCGCATTTTTCCCCGCAGCAACCCCTGTATTGATATCTTGGATATCACCACCGGCAGCGGCTATCGCAAGGCCTGTCGCTAGTTGTGATAGGGCGCTGATTTGTTGCCTTTCTTCTTGGCTTAGGTCTTTGATGTCTTTATCAGGGTAAAGTATGCCCGCAATCACTTCAGCACCGCGTTCACTTGCAGCAGCACCCAAGCCACCCACTAGTGCAGAGTTGCCTTGTAGCTCGGCTACCACCGCACCGAGTATCGCATGGTTGACGGTGTTGGCAACGGTGCTTCCTTCGGTCTGTTGTTTGATAATAGTCGCAATTTTTGGCGCGAGTGCCCCTGCGGCTGCCCCTGTCATGTCGCCACTGATTAAGCCGTTGATGATACTAACCGCCATGTCAATGCCTTGACGGGTGTCACTGCCCATCGCTGACATGCCTTGGTTCATCGATTCTTTGTAGGCGTCTTCGTAGATTTTTTGTTGCT
>NZ_LZHC01000098.1:0-813 GCF_001690535.1 Gilliamella sp. Bif1-4
AATATGGGCTAAGGCAAAGCATGAGTCGAAGAGGCAACTGCTTTGATAATGCGGTTGTTGAGAGTTTTTTTCATACACTCAAAACACATATTATTCATGACTGTTACTACAAAACGAGGAAGCAGGCTAATAAAGCACTATTTGAATATATTGAAATCTATTATAATCGGATACGCCGTCATTCAGCCAATGGCTGGGTATCACCTGAACAATATGAACAACAATATTACCAAAACGAAAAAATGATAGAGGCGGGCACTGTCTAATATTTTGGCGAGGATCAAGATTCAGTATCTGCACCAGATAAATAATCACCTGTAGCTTTATTTAATACTGAAATCAAATCAGCTTTGTCAGTGTCGGTTAAAGACTTATCAGCCATAGCAAGTGCCGCCATAGCGGCACTAATTGGCCCTGGTAAAAATGCACCTATTTGCTCTGGGGCTCGCATCCAGAGTTCAACATAATCGCTACCATTAGGCATATCTTTACCTGTTATGAGCCTTTCTAGTGCTTCCTCTGTTTCTTCTTGAGTTAAATAACCTGCTGCTGAGGCATGGAGGATACCTTCATAATTTGCCCGTGTTTCAGGTGAAAGACCAATAAAATCGCCACCAAATCCACCATCACCCCAACTTAATCCATTATTCTCAACCGCATTTTTCCCTGCCGCAACGCCTGTATTGATATCTTGGATATCACCACCGGCAGCGGCTATTGCAAGACCTGTCGCTAGTTGTGATAGGGCGCTGATTTGTTGTCTTTCTTCTTGTGATAATTCCGCTACTGTTTTACCTGGGTAAAGAATACCCA